>JAQTMP010000068.1 GCA_028714275.1 Candidatus Paceibacterota bacterium | reverse complement strand
CGAGCAGTGTTGTTTTCGAGGGTGTAATACTCCTCAGCACCATCCGCAGCCGTGACCAGGTGAACTATGCCATCGTAGCGCGACCTCATACTGCCGATCGATTTGATACCAGCCGAAATTTGAATAAATTCAGTGATTCCGCCCGGCACATAGGCCATGCCATCAAGGGCACCCCGATCGCAGAGAATGATGATTTTCTCAGCATCGGAAAATTCAGCCACCCGCTGGTAACGGTCCTCAACCTCGATTTGACCCCTGAGGAGCTCCTTTTGAAAGTAGGAGACATCGATGCCGTGTTTGCCCGGCCTGATGTTGCTTCCCTCAATCATAAAAGTGGCTTGCTCGGGTACCACAATGACGTAGAAACCGAGCTCAGTCAGTCTTTCCATGAGATAACTCATGGCCTTGCTTTTACCCCCACACGGGCCGCCCGTAATAGCGATTTTGTATATTTTTTTGTCCATAAATTCATTGTCTGAACCAATCCTACTATAGAAAAAGTCGACATACAAATTTCCTAAAAATCTGCTAAAATAGACCGGTGACTTTCCAAATAAAAACTGAAACCTTTGAAGGACCTCTTGACCTACTGCTTTCCCTAGTAGAAAAACACAAGTTTTTTATCAATGATATTTCCTTGTCAAAAGTGACTGATGATTATATTGCCCATGTCAACGCGCTTGAGCATTATTCTATCCCAGATAGAGCCAACTTTATCGTAGTCGCCTCGACCTTGCTTTTGATCAAATCACGCTCACTCTTGCCGTCACTCAGCCTGACTGAAGAAGAGCAGGGGAGTATAGAAGACCTAGAAAAACGCCTCCGCGAATACCAACAAATCAAAGCGCTCTCAAAACATGTTCGAGAGCGCTTTGGCAACACTCCGATTTTTCCTGGAAAGGGTATGCCAGTCGAGTCAGTTTTTTCGCCTTCAAAAGAAGTCTCTGGTGCTACAGGTATTTCAAATATTTTCACTGCGATTAGAAATGTACTCCAAAGCCTACCGAAAAAAGAATTAATTCCTAAGGCTGTTCTGAAAAAAGTTATTTCCCTTGAGGAAATGATGGATAACCTAGCTAAACGCATTACCTCAAGCCTTAAAATGAGCTTCCGAGATTTTGCCAAGATCGGCAAGGAGGAAAAGGTAAATGTCATTGTAAGTTTTTTGGCTATGCTCGAGCTCGTCAAGCAAGGCTTGATCAGCGTCACTCAGTCAAAAATGTTTGACGAGATCGAAATGGAAAGCAACGACCTAGGAATACCACGCTATCATTAGTATGCTAATATAAAAAAATATATGACCACAGACCAGACCATCGAAGCTATCCTATTTTGGAAAGGAGAACCAGTCAGCCGCAAAAAACTGATGGCTATTTTAGGGTGTACCATTACCGATCTAGAAAATGGTCTTAAAAATTTAGAGGAACGTCTCAAAAATACCGGCCTAACCCTTGTTTACAAAGAAGATGAAGTGATGCTGGGTACCAAGCCAGAGGCCAGTGCCTTGATCCAGGCTTTGACCAAGGAAGAGCTTTCTCGCGATCTTGGCAAAGCGGGCCTAGAAACACTTTCGATCATCCTTTATAAGGGGCCGATTGCTCGCCGAGGAATTGATTATATTCGTGGAGTAAACTCAAATTTTATTTTACGCAACCTCATGATTCGTGGATTGGTGGAAAAAATCCAATCCCCAGACGACCAGCGGAGCTTTTTGTATAAGCCCACTTTTGATCTACTGACTCACCTTGGCGTTTCGCGGATTGAGGATCTTCCCGAATATGGCAGCATCGTACCCGAAATAGAGCAGGCTTTGATTGCCGAAGATCCCGCTAGCCAGCCAACCCCAACTGAATAAAATGTTATTTACATCCCGCCAAAATAAGATTATTTTGATTAGCCTTGTTGTTCTGACCGCTATTTTAATTATTCGGTTTTCTACGCTGGTCAGTGCTATCCAACATTTGCCTGCCTATGCACCCCAAGACGCTCCCTTTATTTCTGGTCCACTTCAAGCTAAGTCAGTATATGCCTTTGACGCATTGACAGGAGAGGTACTCTATCAAAAAAACTCATCCGCTATTTTGCCTTTAGCCTCCTTGACCAAGATTGCCACAGCTATTATTGCCCACAACCTCGCCAATGAAAAAATCAAATCCATCGGTCCTTTGGCTTCAGAAATATCCATCACGCCTGAGTCCCTCAAAAAAGATGGCGATCAGGGCCTGATTGCCGGAGAAAGGTGGGATGTGGATGATCTGATTCGTCTCATGCTGGTAGCTTCTTCAAACGATGCGGCGGCGGCTCTTAGTCAAGATCTTGACAACATCACTTTTGTGCAAAAAATGAATGATTTTGCTCATGGCCTAGGCCTCAATAGCTTTCTTTTTAAGAACGAAACCGGACTGGACAATGAAACAGAGACCGAGGCTGGAGATCTTGGTTCGGCTCACGACGTAGCCTACCTTTTTAGGTATTTTTTGAGTAACTTTTCATATCTTCTTTATCCGACCCG
>JAQTMP010000067.1 GCA_028714275.1 Candidatus Paceibacterota bacterium | reverse complement strand
CCCCCCCCCGGGGGGTTGGGGGGGAGGTTCGGTGTCCGACAACGCCAAATCAGGCGCGCTGCCGTCATGGGGGCTTATTGGGGGTTCTTTTATGTTTTCTTTATAAGAAGACTGAAGATGAAGGGGTTGGATTTTGCTTGGCGCTTTGGTTGGCGCTTTGGTTGGGTCGTTGGTTGGCCCTTTGGTTGGGTCGTTGGTTGGCCCTTTGGTTGGCCATTTGGTTGGATTTTGGTTAAGCAAATCTTGACTCATCCCATCCTGTTTCGCCTTCAAAAGTTGCGGGTTTCCGCCTTTTTTCCCTGATTCTGCGCGGACTTGCCTGACTTTCTCGTCCCGGACCATGCGCTTGGAATAGATCAATCCCCCTTCGCTAATGTCGGGAATTTTCCGGCGGAAAAGTTCGGCCAAACCCACCTTGACGTCATCCTCTTTCATGGAGGTCATCTGCGCCAAATCGGGAATGATGGGCAAGCAAAGCTCGACCATAGCCTCAACCTTATAGTTAACTTGACAGTTAACCTCATGGTTAAGCAAATCTGGATTTTTGCTTAAGTCGTTGGTTGGAATTTGGTTAAGCAAAAACGATGGCATGCAACCGTAGACGTCGGATTGGTGGAAGATGCACAGCATCTCGATCCACAGGCAACGCGCGACCGGCGAGCAGGCCCGCAGCTTGTGATCGTTCTGCCAGTCACCGGGGTAGAACTGAAACGACGGCCGCTTCATGGCTGGACCTCTTGGCTGGTTTGCGTGGGTTGGGCGGCCTCCCCTTTCAGGCGCCGGGCGATCTCTTCCTTGAGAATGCGCTGCACGACAGCCTCCTTGCCGAGCCCAAGGCAGGACTTCCACATATAGCGTCCACTGCTGGTTAGGGTCACCCGGTGTTGCGCGGCGTAGGCGCTGAGCAGGGTGCCCAGCTCGCGCGGCAGATCGATGCCAGCCTCTTTGCAGTCCTCCAGTAGGGACGCATCCACTGCGATGTTGTGCAGCGCGCCCTCCGGCGTGAAGTAGGCGGCGAACCTTGTTCCGGACACCCCAGGAGAACAATCAAGGGTTTCTGTTTCTGTTTCAGGGTGCATGATGTTGTTGAGTTAAACAATAGTCAGCGAACAATCAGAATAGCGAGCAGACGAAAGGCAGTCAACAACAAAACAATCGACAGGAGATCAGGGCGACGCGCAGGACGGGGCATCCCGTACCTACCTAGAAGGGTCAAACCGGGAAAAAAGGTGCGCATGAGCCCAATCACCCAAGCACGATCCGTCACCTTCGACGATGACCGAATAGGGGTCCATCTCGCCGATGGACGCGTGCTAGGCGTTCCGCTGGCCTGGTTCCCGCGCCTGTTGCGGGCCACGCCGAGCAGCGCGCGAACTACACACCCTGAGCACGCGCGGACTGCATTGGGAAGAACTGGTTGAGGATCTGTCGATGGCCGGACTACTTGCCGGCGTCATTCCTCGGGGCGCCGCCCCGTATCAGGGTAGGCGGTCCTGAGTCGCGCGACGCAGGACGATGTCGGCAACATCCCCCTTGGACAGGCCCGTGGCGCTCTTCCAGGGCATCTTGCCGCTGGGCAGCATCTTGACGTTGTGCTCTCTGGCGAAGCGCTCAAGCAGCGGCCACATCAGGTTCGTCACGTCCACACCGGCGCTGATGGCCTCAGTCAGGATCTCTTCATCGACCCACACGGTATGAATGGACCCGCCCACCGTCGGGTAGGTCACCACCCGCCTACGGGCAACAGGTTGAACTTCAGATTCTTCAGACATGACGCACTCCGCATAAACGATCGTCATGCAATACTACAAGAACAAGAAGAAGAGCGCGAGCGTGGCCGGATCTGAAGGCGTCGACGTGATGCATCGGGTGGAGCGCATCTGGAAAAATAGCGAGAGCAAGAACGCCTTGGCCACCATGATCTCTCAATGTGGTCCAGTGGGTCGGGGCTAAACAAAAGAAGAAGAGAGCATGGGCGCGCGCCAACCGGTCAAAACGCTGGCCATCGTGGAGCGCAGATCCGGCTTGTGACTACACCTTTTTCGTACTCGCCAGATGTTCGCCGCAGTGCCCGATGACCACCTCGCCGTCGATCACCTCGAAATACACGCGCAAGGTATCTCGCCGGTCCGGTGAATTGCCAATGCCCAGGTGCCGGTCCATATAGACCTGCCGACCATCGACCTCAAAGGTGCGTTGACGCACGCAATCCTCGCAATTCTTCACGCCCTCAGACTCGTTGGCTTTGTAGACGTCCTGCGCGAACACCAGCCGCGCCTGCGCATCGGGCTTGCCGCCGCGTAGCAGGTCGATGTACTCACCGCCCAACCGCAGCAACAGGTCGAGCAGCTTGCGACCGTGCCGGAAGTCCTTCATCGCATCGGCGCTGTCCCACGCGCTGCGCAGCACCCGCAGCGAAGGACGCATCGCCACACCAATCGCCAAAGCGTCGCGCGCACGCAGCACGTCAGGTTCACCACACTGACGCAAGACTTCATCGATCGACCTGAGCGCGCCATCCCCCTGGCTCTCACTCTCCAACTGCACTTCCAGCTCAGCAATGC
>JAQTMP010000066.1 GCA_028714275.1 Candidatus Paceibacterota bacterium | reverse complement strand
TGCCCATTCAGAGGGCTTGGCTAAAGGAAGTGTCTATGTAAACGATTGCACAGAGGGGATTTTTAATGATAAAAATAAAATCATTAGTCTTTTGCCTATCGGTATCACCAAAGTTGAAGGAAAATTTAGCAAAGGGGATATTATTGAAATTAAAAATGAAAAGGCTGAAAAGATCGGCTTCGGTGTGGCTCAATACGGCCATGAAAAAGCCCAGGAATTGATTGGAACTAAAAATTCCAAGCCGATTATTCACTATGATTATATGTTTATTGAGTAAAAAATTTATTTTATCTTTCCAATTTTTTTATTTCCAACTTATCTCATCCGCTCCATTTTTCTTCAAATACTCATTCGCCTGACTAAAATGCTTGCAGCCAAAAAAACCGTTGTAGGCCGAGAAAGGCGAGGGGTGGGCCGACTCGAGGACGAGATGCTTGGTGCGGTCGATCAGGCGGCCTTTATTTTTGGCATAATTTCCCCAGAGCATAAAGACGAGGCCTTCGCGATCTTGGGAAAGTTTTTCAATGGCTGCATCGGTAAACTCTTCCCAGCCTTTGTTTTGATGCGAGCCTGGGCTGCTGGCGCGCACGGTCAAGGTAGCATTGAGTAAAAGGACCCCTTGGTGCGCCCAGCGAGACAAATCACCATTTGGCTCAGGCGTGATACCTAGATCATTTTTAATTTCCTTAAAAATATTTTGGAGCGAAGGTGGTAGCTTGATGTCCTCATGCACCGCAAAACAAAGTCCGTTGGCTTGGCGCGGCCCGTGATATGGATCCTGTCCAAGAATGATCACTTTCACTTTGTCGTAGGGACACATATCAAAAGCGCGAAAAAGATCCTTGGGCAAAGGGTAAACTCCACCTTTGAGATATTCTTGCCGCACAAAAGACTGAAGGTCCTTAAAATAAGGCTTTACAAATTCCTCCTTGAGGACTTTTTTCCAGGAAGGCTCGAGCCGGATAGTGTCTGAGCTATTTTGGTCCTGAGGCATGGTGTTAAGATTATAGCACCTTACGTTTGCTTTCAATCTGATAGAATAAGGGCATGAAAGAAGAAGTAAAAGAAAAAGAATATGACCTTTTCTTTAAGCTTTTTTTGGGCGGAAAAATCATTTATGGTTTTTTTGAATTAGCCGCCGGAATATTTTTACTAGTCGTCAGCCGGGCGACGATCAACCTGATCTTTGTGTCGCTCACTCGGGGAGAATTGCTCGAAGACCCTAATGACTTTTTATCCAACTATATTTTGAAAGCTTCCGAGAGCCTGACCCACAATCTTCAAATATTTTTGAGTCTCTATCTTTTAATATATGGAATCGTCAAGCTGGCCTTGGTGGTCGAGCTGCTCAGAAATAAAATTAGGTTTTATCCTTATGCCATCGGCTTGTTTTTACTTGGCATTCTTTATCTACTCTACAAGCTGGTAGTTTCCTTTTCGACTCTCACACTGCTGCTCACGCTTTTTGAGGCTGTCACCCTATTGCTCATTTGGCACCATTATAAAAGGCTCTCGCGTAGTATATAATTCCTTTATGGCCTCGAAAATAATCTATTTTATCCGACACGGTGAGAGCGAGCTCAATGCTAGAGGGATCAGGCAGGGTCCGGATGGTCCGCTGAGTCTAAAAGGTAGAGAGCAGGTTAGACGAGCAGCGGAGGGTCTCGCTCGGGAACCCAAAAAAATCCAGGTGCTTTTTTCCAGTCCCTTTCAACGCACCCGGGAGACAGCCGAAATCATTGCTGAAACCCTTTATCTTAAAATCCATTTTTGCGACTTGCTGGTGGAGCGGAGAAATCCGTCAGAGATAGTGGGACATTCCCAAGCAGAGCAAGAAGTGCAGTCAATCGTAGACCGGATAGACAAGAGCTTCCATCCGGATCACTTACGTTTTTCAGATGAAGAAAATTTTGTCGACCTCAAGGCTAGGGCCAAAAAGCTTTTACGCTTTATCGCCAGTAGGCGGCATAGTCGCATGCTGATGGTCACGCATGGGATTTTTTTGAGCATGGTCGTGTCGTATATGCTTCATGGAAAAAAGCTCACAGCCAGCGAATATGCCAATGCTAGTTACCTCTACAAGCTAGACAATGCCGGAGTGGTGATCTGTTCCTACAAGTCTCACTGGTTTAAAAAAGATGAATGGAAACTATTGATGTGGAACGGGATGCCACAAAGTACGGCTGGTTTAGGCTTTTTTCAGCACTAGTTTATATTTGGTTTTATTTTGACAATCCTGTGTCTGGGCTAGTTTCGGTTCCGGCGAGGATGCCACCGTCTATGACGAGCTCTGAGCCTGTCGTGTAGGAGGATTCGTCTGAGGCAAGATAGAGCACAGCGTAGGCTACTTCCTCAGGTGTCCCAAATCTAGCTAGTGGAGTGCCTTGGGTAAATTTTTTGAGATTTTCCTCGTAGGCCTGGCCTTCCCCGAGCAAGTTTTTCCATAAAGCCGTCATGATGGTGCCTGGATGGACGGAGTTGCAACGAATTTTATATCCTTGCTGTGCACAATATAGAGCGACTGATTTTGTGTGGTTTCTGACAGCGGCTTTGGCTGACGCGTAAGCTGCCGCACCGGGGACACCAACGATGCCAGAACGGGAAGACATATTGACGATCGAGCCACCCTTGCCGTCGGTGTTTTCCTTCATGAGCTTAATGGCATATTTGCAGCCG
>JAQTMP010000065.1 GCA_028714275.1 Candidatus Paceibacterota bacterium | reverse complement strand
ATTCTCAAACAAATACGAAAGGCCCATGAGGCTTTGGGACCTGGACCGGCTTAAGGACGAGAAGGGCCTGAAGCGCACATACGGCCTGAAGAACATGCGCGAACTCTGGGTCATGACGCAGCACCTCAAGAAGGCGAGGCGTGACGCAAGGCGCCTGCTTTCCCTTTCCGAGGAAGAGAGGGCGAGGGACATCGGCAAGCTCATGAACAAGCTGCACAAGCTGGGCATAATCCCAAAGGAGGCGAAGCTTGAGGACATCCTGTCCCTCACGGTGAAGGACGTCCTGGAGAGGCGCCTGCAGACCCGCGTGGTACGCAAGGGGCTAGCCAAGACCATGGCGCAGTCCAGGCAGCTGATTACGCACGGCTTCATTTCCATCGGCGGCAGGAGGATTTCCGCGCCGAGCTACCTAGTCACCAGCGACGAAGAGGAGCGCATCTCATACACGCGGCCCATAGACCTTGAGCCGCCCGCGCCTGTAGAGGAGGCGAAGGAGGAGGAGAAGGCCGAAGAAAAGGCCGAGGAGAAGCCCGCTGAGGCGGCGGCTTAGAGGTTTGATGTTATGGCCGAAGAAAAGGAAGAAATGAAAGAAGCGAAGGAGGAAGCCCCCAAGGAAGAGAAGGCCGCTCCCGCCGAAGAGAAGCCGCCGGAAGCCAAGCCCGCTGAGGCCGAAAAGCCGAAGGAGAGGCGGCGCGGGAGGCTCGCGATAGTGCATGTGTACTCATCCAAGAACGATACGATAATAACAGCTACCGACGTGAGCGGCGCAGAAACGCTCGCATGGGCAAGCGGCGGCATGATGGTGAAGTCTTCCAGGGAGGAGGGCAAGCCCTACGCAGCCATGCAGGCGGCGGGCAAGGTCGTCGGCCAGCTCAGGGAGAAGGGCATAGACACGGTCCACATCAAAATCCGCGCTCCGGGGGGCAACCGCTCCAAGACGCCGGGAGGCGGCGCTCAGGCGGTCGTCCGTACGATTGCAAGGATGAAGATACGCGTTGGAAGGATAGAGGACGTAACCCCGCTGCCCACCGATTCCATGAAGAGGAAGGGCGGAAGAAGGGGAAGGAGGGTGTGAGCATGGACGTGGAATCCCTACAGGATGGCGGCAACAAGCTTTCCTTCGCAGTGAAAGGAATCTCCATTCCGCTCGCGAACGCAGTCAGGCGCTATTCAATGAACCACCTCCCCATACTGGCGATAGACACAGTGACCATGTATGAAAACTCCGCGTCCATCTTTGATGAGTACGTCGCCCACCGTATAGGGCTCATCCCGATAAAGACGCCAAAGAACGTCCCCGCATCCGCGGAGGTGTCCTTCGTGCTGGACGCGCAGGGCCCCAAGGTCGTCTATTCCGGGGACCTGCAGAGCAGCGACGCCGGAATAGCGGTCGCCGAGCCAAAAATACCCATAATAACCCTTACCGAGGGCCAGACCCTCCGCCTGGAGGGCAAGGCAATCTCCGGCACCGGCAGGAAGCACGCGAAGTTCCAGGCAGGCATAGTTGCATATGAAGATAAGGAGGACGGCTCATTCTCCTTCAAGGCCGAGAGCTTCATGCAGATGGGCGCCCGCGAGATGCTCGTCCGCGGCTGCAAGCTGCTTGAGGGCGACCTTGAGGAACTCTCCGACGAGGTTTCCGCAATAGGCGGCGAGAAGAGGAAGAAAAAGAAGAAATCCGCCGAGACCGAATCTCCCAAGAAGGCGAGGAAGCCGAGGGCGAAGAAGGCCAAGAAGGAAGAAAAGGAAGAATGATGGCCCCCGGTTTTTCCTCCGAAGTGCGCAAGCAACTCCTCAACAAGCAATACGGATTGGCCGGAAGGCACTCCGCCGTCCAAATCTGCTCCTGGACAAGGAAATCCCTGCGCGGCAAAGGCTCCTGCTACAAGCAAAAGTTCTACGGCGTTGAGACGTACAAATGCTGCCAGATGAGCCCCTCGGCAGCGTGGTGCCAGCAATCCTGCATTTTCTGTTGGCGGCCGATGGAATGGATGCACAAGAAGTTTTCTTCAAAAGAGGACGCGGCTTCGCCCGAAGAAATAATAGAAGCCTGCGTAAAATCCCGAAAAAAGCTCCTCTCCGGGATTGGAGGTGCCCATGATGTGAATCGCCCCCTTTTCCAGAAATCCTTCTCCGAATTCCCTTCCCACTGGGCGATTTCCTTATCCGGCGAGCCGACCCTTTACCCAAAACTTCCAGAACTGGTGAAGGCGCTTCGTGCCCGTAAAGAAGTGAAAACCATTTTCGTAGTCTCAAATGGCCAGGAGCCCTCCATGATTAGGAAATTGAAGGGCGCGGGCCTCACCAATTTGTACATCTCCGTGGATGCGCCCACCCCCGCCCTTTTCAAGAAGATAAACCGCTCCATTTACCCAAACGGCTGGAGCCGCCTGAAGCGTTCCCTTTCCCTAATGAAGAATATGGACTGCAACACCGTAATCCGCTTCACCCTCATAAAAGGACTGAATGATTCTCCCGCGCTGCTACAAAAATATGCAAAGCTCTTCTCCTCCGCTTCCCCCACTTACATAGAAGTGAAAGCATACATGTTCCTCGGCTACTCCCGCCTCCGCCTTAAGGAAGAGAACATGCCTTTTCACGAATACGTAAAGGAATTTTCCGAATCTCTGCTCAAATTCCTGCCTGATTACAAATACAAGGATGAGTGCGCGGACTCTAGGATAATTTTACTGAAGAGAAAATAAAAAACAAAAAACCTACTCGTACCTCAGCGCCTCTACCGGCGAAATGGAAGCCGCGTTCCTTGCCGGCACCACCCC
>JAQTMP010000064.1 GCA_028714275.1 Candidatus Paceibacterota bacterium | reverse complement strand
AGATCACACTGTCACTGAGGTAGTTCAAAAAGGCTATAAACTCAATGGCAAAATAATCCAGCCGGCAAAAGTAAAGGTTGGGGATTACAAACCCAGTTAAAACACGCTAAAATCTTCTTGACAATAACATAGGTCTGCTATAATACCACTACATGCTAGCTACCCGCCGTTCACAATTCGTTGAGAAAATCATCACTTCGCCCGAAGGCCTTGATTTTAGGGTAGTTTTTCTCGTATTTGAAGAAGGTGGACGCATTAAAGCCCGGCTTGTTTCGGCTACTCCCATCAGCGCTCCTGCGACTAATAATAATGCCGCTATGGCCTTGCCTGGCTTTGCCCAGTCAATGGAATATGCAGCCATTCTGGCTTTTACCTGGGACGATATCATTCCATCGCCTTACAATTCTATTTTACGTTTTACCGGCTCTATTCCTCGAGGTCCAAACGCTTAAGACTTTTAATTTTGACAGTCCTGCTAGTATTTAAAAGTTTTAACTCAAACAATTTATGTCTAAAATAATCGGTATCGATCTCGGTACCACCAATTCCGCGGTTGCCGTCATGGAAGTCGGTACACCAAAAATTCTAGAAAATGCTGAGGGAGCCCGCACCACACCTTCAATCGTAGCTATCTCAAAAACTGGCGAGCGCCTTGTCGGCCTTTTGGCTAAACGGCAAGCCGTGACAAATCCAAAAAATACTGTTTTTGGTATCAAACGCTTCATCGGGCACACCTTTGATGATGCTGCGGTGCAAAAGGATAAAAAAGTTGTCCCATTTGAAGTCAACAAATCAGCCAATGGTGGCGTCGAAGTAAAAATGGGGGATAAAAATTATCGTCCAGAGGAAATCTCAGCCATGATTCTCCAAAAGCTCAAGCAAGATGCGGAGGCCAAGCTGGGTGAAAAAATCACTGAGGCTATTATCACGGTGCCTGCATACTTCAATGATGCACAGAGACAAGCTACAAAGGATGCCGGCAAAATTGCTGGTCTTGATGTCAAACGTATTATCAACGAACCAACAGCAGCCGCTCTAGCATATGGCTTCAATAAAAAGAAAGACGAAAAAATAGTTGTCTTCGACTTTGGAGGGGGTACGTTTGATATCTCAGTCCTTGAAGTTGGTGATGACGTGGTGGAAGTAAAATCAACAGATGGTGACTCTCACCTCGGTGGAAAGGACATCGATCAGAAGATCATTGCCTGGATTGCTGATGAGTTCAAAAAAGAATCTGGCATAGACGTGCGAAGTGATGCCCTTGCCCTCCAGCGACTCGATGAAGCGGCGGAAAAAGCCAAAATTGAGCTCTCCACTGCACTTGAATCAGAAATCAACATTCCATTTATCACTTCCGACGCCTCAGGCCCACGTCACCTTCAGCTCAAGCTTTCTCGTGCAAAGCTCGAGGAGCTCACAGCAGAATTTGTCGAACGAGCGATCCAGATCACCAAGCGTGCTATGGAAGCATCTCCTTTCAAATTGGCTGATATCCAGGAAGTCATTCTGGTTGGCGGACAGACACGTATGCCGGCCATTATCAATGCTGTCAAAGAATATTTTGGCAAGGAGCCCAACAAATCAATCAACCCAGATGAAGTGGTAGCGCTCGGTGCAGCCATTCAGGGCGGTATCATCCGCGGTGACGTCAAAGACATACTTTTGCTCGACGTTATTCCTCTTTCTCTCGGTATTGAGACCATGGGAGGTGTGGCTACAAAGCTCATCGATCGCAACACTACGATCCCTTCGTCAAAGTCACAGATCTTTTCCACAGCCGCTGACAATCAGACATCTGTAGAGATCCATATTACCCAAGGTGAACGAGCCATGGCCAGCGACAACAAGTCTCTCGGTAGGTTTATTCTTGATGGTATTCCGCCATCTCCACGAGGTATTCCTCAGATCGAGGTGACCTTTGATGTAGACGCCAATGGTATTCTCAACGTAAAAGCTAAAGACAAGGCCACTAGCAAAGAACAATCAATCCGCATTGAGGCCAGCTCCGGTCTTTCAAAAGAAGATATTGATAAAATGCAAAAGGATGCCGAAGCTCACAGTACCGAGGACCAACAGAAAAAAGAGGCCGTCGAAGCCCGCAATATTGCTGAGCAAATGATCTACACAGCAGAGAAAGGTCTGAAAGATGCTGGAGATAAAGTACCAGAAGATGTCAAAAAAAGCGTTGAAGAAAAAATCACGGCACTTAAAACGGCGAAAGACGCTAATGACACGGCCTCATCTGCTGGCCTTGAGGCTATCAAAAAAGCGACCTCAGACCTTTCCACAGAAATGTCAAAAATTGGAGAGGCCATGCAGAAGGCAGCTCAGACAGAGGCCCCAAAGCAAGAAGGTCAGGATGACAATATCAAGGATGCAGAGTTTAAGGAAGGTGAGTCGAAGTAAGAATACTCTGTTAGTTTAATTAATTAGTGTGCACTCATAAGGAAATGTGTTGAGCAGACATTGCGGAGGAGCTTGGCTCCGAGCATAGCAAAATCTCACCAGAGATTTATGTGTGTCTGCGAGATACATTTCCTGGAGAGTGCATGGTAAGAAAATAAAATGAAAGACTACTACAAAATACTGGGTGTTGAAAAAAACGCCTCTGAAGATGAGATCAAAAAAGCCTTCCGCAAACAGGCGCATATTCATCATCCCGACAAGGGAGGTGGAGATGAAAAAAAGTTTAAGGAAATAAATGAAGCATACACCGTCTTAAGTAATCCTCAAAAACGAAGAAACTATGACCAGTTTGGGAGCGCTGATGGTCATGGTTTTGGTGGTCAGGGTGGATCAGGACAATATGGAGGTGCAACAGGTCAGGGCTTTGGAGGCTTTGACTTCTCAGGTTTCCAAGGTGGCTTTGGCGGACAAGGATTTGGTCAGGATGGAGGAATTGAGTTTGATCTCGGAGATATTATGGGAGATTTTTTTGGTCGGGCTCGTGGCGGGCAGGGAAGCCACGCTGGGCGTGCCAGCCGCGCACGTGGGGAGGATATTCAAGTTGATATTGAGCTCTCTTTCAAGGATTCTATTTTTGGAACAGAGCGTACTATCAATCTCAACAAGACAAGCGCCTGTGAACATTGCAAGGGCAATGGAGCCGAACCAGGGACTGATCTAAGAACCTGTGCGACTTGCTCCGGTAAG
>JAQTMP010000063.1 GCA_028714275.1 Candidatus Paceibacterota bacterium | reverse complement strand
GTAGAAGTGCCGAGTGAAGTATCCGGTATTGTGATCGAAAAACTCGGCAAACGCAAAGGCCTCATGACTTCAATGAAGCAGGATGGCAACATTGTCCGCATGATTTTTGATATTCCTACACGCGGCCTGCTGGGCTACCGCAACCAATTTGTCATCGACACCAGGGGTGAAGGGATTCTTTCTAGTCGTTTCACTGAATTTAAGGAGTATGTCGGAGAAATCACCAAGCGCGAAACTGGCTCTATGATTTCCATGGAAAATGGCAAGGTGCTTACCTTTGCCCTCGGCAATCTCCAAGAACGAGGCGTCATCTATGTCACCCCAGGAACTGAAGTCTACGTCGGCATGGTCATCGGCAACGTCACCAAAGGGGATGACCTCGATGTGAACCCTACCAAAGGTAAGCAGCTTACTAATATGCGCGCCTCAGGATCGGATGGAACGACCTATCTAAACCCCGCTGTTGAAATCACCATCGAACGTGGTCTTGAAATCATGGCTGAAGATGAATATCTTGAAGTCACCCCAAAAAGCACGCGGATTCGAAAGAAATATCTCAATAAGACTGAGCGTGCCAAGAATGCGGGTAAAAACTAATCTTCACTTTTTTGGGACACGCATAAATCTTTACTAAGATTTTGCTGTCGCTCGGTCCGTCGACCTGCGCGACATCCCCAAAAAGTGAAGACTAGTTTTACCCTCCTAATGGCAGCTTCCATTTTATTAAATTCCTCCGAAAGAACTAAGATATCTTTTATAATTCTCATAATTGATAAAATCTGAGCAGATTATAGCAAGTCGAATTAAAAACTCGCTCAAGGAAAGTTAAAGAAATTTTTATATTGTTCAGATCTAGATCGTCCTATACACAAAAAGAGAGAGGGTGGCTAAAAGGATGGCCAGCCAAAAAAAGAGCTGGGCTAACAGCAGTAAAATGCTTAGGGGATAGAAAATAAAAACACAAATGCAGAGGAGAGCGGCCGATTGAAAAATCATTTTCAATTTTCCTTCCCATTTGGCGCTAATAACCCTTTCTTGGGTTTTTTTGCGATGCCAAGCTTGAAATATAATGCCAACTTCAAGAATAACTATTATTCCTGGAATAAGCCAGCCGACAAATTGAGGTAATATGATCAGAGCTGTGCCCCCTACTAGCAGCTTGTCAGCTACCGGATCATAGAGCTGACCCCATTCAGTAATCTGACCTCGCGTCCGCGCCAAAGCCCCATCAATAGCGTCCGTCAAAAGAGCCAGCCCTAAAACAATAATCCCGAGACCATACATATGGATCAGCAGGAAAAAGAAGACAAAGGGCGTCAAAAAAAAGCGTGTCCAGGTCAGACTATTTGGAGTGACACTTTGGGGAATGACTTTCAAAAAAGTGGCTGCGATTATTCTGTCAATTATTTTTTGCATACACTTAAAAACTCTGTTGTCCTCGCAACGCCGCGATACGCTCCTCGGTCGGAGGATGGGTCATAAAAAGTTTAGATAAGCCTTTGCTGGCTTTTGCTCCGAAAGGATTACTGATATAGAGATGTGCAGTTGCTTGTGATGCATGCATGAGTGGATGAGTAGCCCCTACCTGACTGATTTTTTCCAAAGCCGAAGCCAAGCCTTCTGGATAGCGCGTAATCAAAGCTCCAGTCGCGTCGGCCAAAAACTCACGTCGTCGCGAAATAGCCAGCTGAATAATCACCGCCACAATCGGTGAAAGAATAATAAAAACAATCCCAATAATGGCTAAGATAGGGTTGCCACCTTCCCCGTTATTGCTTCGACGGCCACCTCCAAAACCTAGAAACGAACTCCGAAGAAAAATGTTTGAGGCGAGCGACACAAAACCGACCAACACAACGACGATAGTCGAAAGTAAAATATCTCGATTGCCTATATGTGAAAGTTCGTGAGCGAGCACCCCTTCAAGCTCGCTTCGATCTAGCAAAGCCAAAAGCCCGCTGGTCACTGCAATAGCCGCGTGATTTTTGTCCCGACCAGTGGCAAAAGCGTTGGGCGAAGAATCTTGCACTATATATATGCGAGGGGTCGGCAAGCCAGCTGTGATAGCCAAATTCTCCACAATCCGCTGAAGCTCGAGATGATCGGGATTGTGCACAGGATCGATGGCGACAGCCCGAGCACTAGCGAGAGCAATCTTATCTGCAAACCAATACCCAGTAATATTCATGATCACACTAAAAATAACTGCAATATAAAGTATGGCTTCATTTCCATAGACCAGACTCAGGCTATATCCAAGTCCTATGATCACAGCCAAAAAGCAGGCCATAAGAAGCCATGTCTTGGACACATTTGAAGATTGTTGGGTGTAGAGAGTAGCCATTTAATTATTTTTGTCTCGAATTGTAAATAATTTTTGATTTTTATGCTAAAAAACTGTCAAGGACCTTTCTTAGTCTGTTTTTAGCTTCTACGGAAAGAGATTTGGTTCCACTTTTATTAGCTAAGGGGTCAAGATTAACCAGCATTTCAGAAAAATTTGGAGATGCTTTATTTTCATTAAGTTGGTTAAGCATACTTTCAGCAGCTTCATCATCAGAAATATTATCAGCGGCGGCAAGTTTGAGAACAAACTCTATAGATCTTTGAATTTTTTCGCTATCTTCTTGTGGCAATTCGAATCCCATATTTTTAAAATTATTTGACTAGAACTTCACTTCGACTGGCTGTTTAGCTGCAGCTTCTGATTCTTCAAGGCCGAAAAATTCCATTTTAGGAAAACCAAAAACTCCAGCAATAATATTTGAAGGAAAGGAATCTACTGCGGTGTTGAGATCACGCACTGTTCCATTGTAAAAACGTCGAGCGGCCTGAATTTTATTTTCCGTATCTGAAAGCTCACGCTGAAGCTCGAGGAAGTTTGTATTGGCTTTCAAATCTGGGTAGGCCTCAGCAATCGCAAAAACTGATTTCAAAGCTCCAGCCAAATTATTTTCAGCCTGAGCCTTGTCAGTCAAAGTCCCCGCCCCCATCGCAGCTGTTCGCGCCGCAGAAACTTTTTCAAAGGCCTCGCTTTCATGAGTAGCGTAGCCCTTAACGGTGTTGACTAGGTTTGGAATCAAATCATAACGACGCTTGAGCTGGACATCGATATCTGACCAGGCTTCCTTGGCTTGATTGATCTTACGAATAAAGCCATTGTAGGCACCCGCGAGCCACAAAAGCACCAAAATGACTACAATAATAACAACGGTAAGAATTGACATATATTTAAGGGTTTATTTTTAACTTCTATAGTATACCACTACCTCCAAATGTGACCATCATCTGATCAAGAATGCTATCTATTAGGGATGTATTGTAGGCTACCACTAGATTGTCTGGATGGTTTGCATTATAGCCTTCAATATCATTAAAACTTTGAGCCACCAACGTCA
>JAQTMP010000062.1 GCA_028714275.1 Candidatus Paceibacterota bacterium | reverse complement strand
AGCTCCCGTACTGGCCCCCGTTGACCCTCACATTTATGGAGGGGGCCACCATCGGGGTTCCGTCACCGGTGAGGGTAAATATGTAAACATCGGAGACCGTGTTTATGGAGACTGGGACCACCCGCGGCATCTTCACGCGCAGGTATGAGCGCGCATATGCGTTGCCTTCCTGGTCCACGGCGCTCAGTATGTAATCCCCTGGCGGCAGGTTGAACTCGTGCTGGATGGTGAGGTCGGAGTTGAGGCCTGCCCTGGAGCCGCCCGTGCTGAAGCGGTCCACCTCCCCGGAGATGTTGGTGACCGAGATGAAGATGAATTTCTCGCCGCCCGCGCTCTCGCGGAGGCTGATGAACAGGTCCGTATTGGAGGGCGCGACGCTGCCGGGCATTATGCTGTAGCCGCGCATGAATATCTCGCCCCTGGTCCCCTTCACGGCGCGGAAGGCGTCGTAGAAGCCGGCGCCGTAGGCGGCATCGTGGCCATAGGCCTTGACGTAGGCGGAATCCCCGTCGAAGCGCGGGGTGAATATCTCCGAGGTGTCGTTGCCTGAAAGCGGGGTGATTACGGACGCCTTCGCCTTGGGGGTGAGCCAGGATGTGCGGATGAAGATGTTGGAAACGTCGGATGCGGCGTCCGCGGCGGATGCCCAGCCCCCGTCAAGCGTCTGGGGCGCGAAGATTATGAAGCCGGACCTGTACGCGGCAACGCTGTAGGAGCCGCCGAAAGAGTATGCGCTGTCAAGGCCGGACGTGGTGTAGAGCCCGTTCCTGAGCGTGAAGGGCATCTCTGAGGACACGGGCGAGGCGGAGAAGGTTATCCTGAGGCGGGGCGGGAGCTGGGGTGCGGGCACGACCGCGCCGCTTTCGGAAAGCATGCGGGAGAAATCCTGCCCCACATAAAGGATGATGACGCCCCTGTCCATGAGCCGGTACAGCAGGGGGTTGTCACCGGACAATAGCCCTTCGGGCATGTAGCCGCTCGGCACCAGGAGGAACGAGCCGCTGCCCAGCTTGTCAAGCTCGCCCATGGATACCTCATTGACGCCAACCCCATATTCGGAGAGGGATGATGCGAGGGACGAGAGGAAGGCGGGGTACGTTTCCGCCTGGGCGCGGTTGCTGCGCAAAACGAATACGGAATTGGGCACCGGCGAGCCGTACACCTCCGCGTTTATCGTGATGTTCCTGAGGCCTGTGGATTCCAGCTGGAGAACGGAATATGCGGTGCGGTACGGGTGGCGGAAATCCTCGGCGTCGCTCATCGTTATGATGTCGGAATCAACGACGCGGGCGGAAAGCGTTGCCTCCACGACTTCGGTGGTCCATCTCTGCTCCGGGATGGAGACTGTCTGGGCGAAGAGGAACGCGACCAGCCCGAGCAGGAGCACTAGGCCTATGAGGCCGCCCATGCGGAAGAGCGCCCTGGGCTGCACCTCGAACAGGGGCTTGGACTCCTTCTTTTCCTCCTCAGCGGGCATTCCCGCCCTTTTCACCGGGGCGGCTGGCTCGGCCGGCCTCCTTCCCAGCGCGAATAATATTTTTTCCTTTATCTTCTCGCCCAGGGGAACCTCCACCTGCCTGTACTTGCGCTCAAAGGTGTAGCGCTTTTTTATTGAAAGCCTGTAATGGCCGCCGGGGTCGGGGTCCGCATCCATTCACTGCACCAGTTCCAGGAATCCTCCCTTGACAAGCTCGTCCAGGAGCTGCTCAACGCGGGCTTCGGGCACGCGGTGGAATCTGGAGAACTCCGAGACGTTCATGCCCCCGCTGTGGTCCGCCACCCATTCCTGCAGCTTGGTCTTGAGCGCGCTGTCGGACATGCCCTGGAGCTTCTCCATGTTCAGCCTGAGCTCGTCGTTCTCGTTCTTCAGGTCATAGTTCTCCCTGCTGAGGGTGCCGACCTGTTTCTTGAGAAGCGCGTAGTTCCTGCGCAGCGTGTCCACCTCCCGCTTCATGGTGTCGTAGGTGGAGTAGAGCTGCTTGTAGTCGTTCGTCGCGAAGTCCTCTATCTCCTTGACGGTCTGCTCCAGGAGCTGAAGCGGAAGCTTCGGGTCCACTTCGTAATAGTCGCCCACCAGCGTGAACAGGTTGAGGAGGTAGCGCAGCATGTCCATCCTCCTGCGGGTGGGGGAGAGGGACGGGGGGATCGTATAAACGACCTCCACATAGTTCTTGTCGAACTTCACCACCGAGAAGGAATAGGGGTTCTTGCTTATGTCGCGGCTCTCCACGTATGCGGCGCTCACGGAGGATTTCTCCTTGGCGACGCGGAGGAATGAGATGGTGCGGAGCGCGGAGGCGATGTCCTCGGGCCTGCCGGTCATCTTTCCCTCTATCCTGAGGCCGTCCACCTTAGGGGCGGATGTGGGCTTGGGCTCGGGCATGTCAGGCACCCCCCTTCTTCCCTGCCTCAAGGGCCGGCACGTAGTTCAGAAGGGAAAGTGCGAACACCGCGGCCGCGAGCAATAGCGCGAACACAATCACCATGGGGTTGAACTCCGCGCCCATGAGCAGGGGCAAAATCGGGAGCCCTATCGCGATGAGGACCGCGGCGGTTGCGTAGAGGACGAGGTTGCGCTCGAACCGCTTCCTCTTCTCCGCGTATGCGGCGAGGTGGGCGGGGCAGACGACGAGCTCGTTGCCCTTGAGGATGCCCAGCTTCCTCTTCATCTCGCGGATGAACCGTATCACGACGTCCCGCCTGATTGGAGTCCCTTCGGGGACCTCCTTTTCGCATATCCAGCATACCCTTGCCATGCGCTCATCCCTCCAGTGAAACCTGGGTTATCTCCGCGTCGCTCACGCCCGCCTTCCTCTTGTCCGCCTTGGTAAAGATGTTGATGATGGTCGTGTCCTCTATGCCCAGCTCCTTGAGGAACGTGGTTATGTTGGGGCGCGCGATTCCGAACCGCTCCAGCATGATTATGAACGAGACTACGTCAAGGTGGCGGTTGTGCTGCTCAAACAGCCTAACCACCTCCTCAATGCGGTCCTCGCTGAGCCCGAACTCAAGCAGCCTCTTCTTCAAATCCTCCTTATTGAACGGAACTGACCTTGCCACATCAATCGCCTCCTTTTGCTCCTGCGTAAGGACGCCCTCCAGCTCAAGGAAAAGCTCCCTCGCCGGCTCCTCGCCCTCTATCTTGTCCACCAGGAAGGTGGACGGGTACGGAGCGGCGGTGGAAAAAGCCATGTTCACCGCGCACTGCCCGACCCCGAAACGGGAGATTTCGTCCCTCATGAAATTGCTGAAGTTGAGGGAACCCTGGAGATAGTCCAGGTATTTCTCGAACTTCACCTTTAGTATGAAAGTGGTGCCAACGTTGCTGAAGATGGCCTCGCTTATGTCCGTGGGGTTCTGGGAGGCGATTATTATGCCGAAGTTGTATTTCCTCCCTTCCCTCACAATCATGACGGCGTCGCTG
>JAQTMP010000061.1 GCA_028714275.1 Candidatus Paceibacterota bacterium | reverse complement strand
GGGTCCGGATTAAGAATTATCTTGGTCCGCGAATTGAATAAGAAGGAGTTAGTTGTTTATGAGTAAGCGCCTCATTTACACCCGTATATCCCCGAGGCGAGTACTTATGGCACGGTGAAGTCACCAGATTAGGTGGAGTCTTTCCAGCACGACGGAAGTGGGCTTAACCTGGCCGGGTGAATGGCTGAATGGTGAAGTAGTTTGCAATATTGTAGGGCAAAAGCCTTTCAAAATCGTCAACCGTCTTGGCCTTTGGCAGCTCTTTGAAAATCGTTGATAGGTAGCTATGGGGGCAAATTCCATTAGCCTTGGCAGTCTCGACCAGGCTGTAGAGTGCGGCACTCGCTTGGGCACCGGCAGGGGTGGCGCTAAAAGTCCAGTTATTGCGACCAATCACAAATGGTCTTATGTGAGCTTCTACGTAATTGTTGTCGAGCGGGATCAGCCCATTATCCAAAAATCGGACCAGTTTAGTCCATTGATCTATCGTATAACTGATCGCCTTGCCCAAGAGTGATTTTGGTAGGCACTTGCCAGCATTTTCTTCCAACCAGGCCCTGAATTCATCGAGAATCGGCTTAGACCGCTCACGTCGGATTTGGCGGGTTTCTTCCGGCGGAATACCCTTAAGCTCTCCTTCGACTTTGTAGAGCTGTCGAATAAAAGTTAACCCTTGGGTCGAAGCAAGAATTTCCTTGGGCTTCGCTTTTAGAGCCTTGTGATCCGCCTTTTCAGCTAGAAAAAAACGTCGGCGACTATGGGCCCAGCAGGCAGCCAGCTTAAAATTGTTGCTACGCGACGCACACTCGTAAGTCTTGAGAGCATCGGTCATCAGGGTTCCTGTGAAGCCATCAAGAAGTTCATTGGCAGCAGACTTTCCGCGATTGTCAAAATAGCAATACAACAGAATTGGCGCAATATGCTGCCTCGCCAGGACCCACATATAACTATTTTGCTCAGGGGCCCTACCTGGTTCATTCAAAACCTGGACTACGGTTTCGTCGCACTGGGCAACTTCACCGCTGAGGATAGTTTCTCGCATCAGATTGAGTAAAGGTTGAACTTGGCGAGAGCAAGCGATCATCCATCGCGCCATTGAAGTCCGATTAAGATCGATGCCAATACGCTTAAAAGTCTGCTCCAAGCGATGCAGTGGCAAATGATCCATGTATTTGTACGTTACAATTGTAGCCAACAATCCTGAAGATGCGATGCTGCCCGGAATGATCTCTGGATCTTTGCTGGCGGTCACGATGTGCTCATTGCCCTCAGCGCTGCAACATGGGCATTTGTAGGTCATCCTAATCTGATCGATCACAAAAATCTTGGCTGGCGTTATGTCTAATTTTTCCGACGTTTTTTCGCCGATTTTCGTCAAGGGAACATTGTGCGTTGGACATACCTTTTCCTGCTCACTGAGGTCAAACTCCTCACGCAGCCTTGGCAAGTCGGCAGGAAGGGCCTTTCGCTTGCCCCGAGACTTTTTCTTATTACCACTATTGTTATCAGAGGTTTTCTCGCTGTCGTCCTGGTCTTCATCCGCCACATCCGGAGCCGAATCTTCCAACGAGTCCGCTTCATTAAACAGCAAACGCAAACCGGCTGGGTCGGCAAAGGATTTTTCTTTGCTATGGCCGAAAAGATAATGCTGTAAAGTTAGAACGCGATTGTTTAAAAGAAGGATCTGATCGTCTTTTTGCGCGAGCAAAGAAAGCAGACTGGCCTGAGACAAGCTTTTATATTTTTCAATTGTAGACGACTTCATTTCCATGAAGTCGTTTTACACTATTGTATCGAAAAAACTAGGTTAATTTAACCTTTTCGTGAGTTTTTATTTTATTCAAATCGACTCCGTCCAGCAGCCATTTCAACTCCTTCGCAGAAATGGAAATTTTGCTTTGCTCTCGCGAAATTTCGGGCCAATGATAACAATCACGTTCAAGCGTTTTCCACCACAGAGCGTAGCCTGTCTGATCCCAGTACAAGGCTTTGATTGCGGAGCGGCGCTTGTTGGTAAAGATAAATAACGCCCTATCTTCCATGGGGTTGAGTGCCATGACGTGGCTTGCAAGCAGAGCCAGACCGTGGGCTTGTTTCCGAAAGTCGGCAGGCTCCCGGCCAAGAAAAATTTTTGCAAAAAATCCTACGTCCTTCATAGTGGAATCTCCAGAACACAGCCGTATGAAGTCGTAATTTTGAGCAGAGCCCCACGGGCTGAAATCCGTTGCTCGGCGACGGGCACGACTTCTACAAAACTCGGCGTGTCTCGCACGATCTTGCTGCTGAGATGCGATCGTTCATTCCGCCTGCCAAGCTTCTTTTCCCATTGAGTAAAAAGCGTGACGCCGATCCCCTGGTCTCGGCAAAATTTACCCTTGGTCTGACCACTCGCCTGCCAGTCCTTGATCACTACTGGCCAATCTCTGCGGATATACTTCATTTTCGATCCCCCATAGGTTTAGGATGAAAAGAAGATACCTGGTCTGCTAGGACCCAGGAAGACGTCCGCCAGTGAGGCGCTTACAATGAAAAAGTAATAAGAGGGGAAGTAGAAGAAAAGAGAGAGGCAGTAAAGATTCAGAATTCTGGAAAAGCGGATTGAGCATTGAGGATTTAACTAAGACGACAAGCGAGGATTTGAATGGGGCGATTTGGCGAGGCAGCTTTACGGTCTTGGGCCGTTTTGAGCCTGGGGTGATGCCAGCCTTTGAAACTGGTATTATATGAAAAGTTTATTCACGGAAGTCCACCAGCAGGACGGTCGGATATGCGGAAGACCGGCCCATAAAAGTTATGTAATGGTGTTCCACAATTCAAAACCGTCGACCAAAAAAAATTATAAATGAGAGAAAAGGACAGCTTTGGATAGCGGGCCAAATTAGGGGATTGGGGGCCTCGCCACCAAATTTAAATCCCAGGGGTGGTGCCACACCCCATGCTGGCCCTCCCCAAAACCCTATCACAATCGCCTCAAAAAAAATGCACACACCTAAAAATAAAACAGCACCAACAAAGGAATTACAACAGAACCATGCTCCAAAATTTCCAGATTTAAACTAAAATTATTAACCGCTATCCTGCTCGCAATTCCATTCATCACGTCCTGCAAAAAAGGTGAGACTCCATACTGTCGGAGGTTGGATGCAATCATGAAAAAACAAGTAGCCTTGATAGATATCGAAATGGTCGATAGAAGTTCTAAGAACGAGAACACTACTATTACCGATGATGATCAACTATTAAAATCAGAAACACACCTTTGGGTGCCGAGCACAAGTACATGAGAGGCTGGCATCTAGCAAACAAAGAAAGGAAAAAATAGACTACAATCCCCGCAATAAAAGGAAGGGAGATACCGATAATGTTTAACTTGCAGCTAGATTGAAGTGACACATGCATCCGGAAAAACTGAGCGACTTGAACAATCATTTTAAACAAAAGACGCTGTGAATGCCTTAGCCCTAATCAAGCTGAATTC
>JAQTMP010000060.1 GCA_028714275.1 Candidatus Paceibacterota bacterium | reverse complement strand
AAAAAAACACCTTCAGGTTTTACATTGATTGAACTCTGGGTGGTCATCGCCATCATCGGTATCCGTTCATCAGTCGTTTTGGCATCTCTTACATCCGCTCGTTCAAAAGGTCAGGCAGCCGCAGTCCAGGCTCAGCTCTCAAACATGCGCGCTCAGGCAGAGTTGTACTACAGTAACAACAACAATGCCTACGGGACAGCTGCAAACTGTACATCCGGACAGTTCTCAGCATCTGCTGCAACTGGTGGTTTGGCAAACTTGGTTGCTGGTGTCACTAGCCAATCAGGCGCAACTCTTACTTGCTTCGCCTCAACAACAGCATGGTCAGCCTTTGCTACAATTGCTGGTAATCAGTACTGTGTAGACAGTACTGGTAAATCAACAGCTTCAACAACAGAAACAGGAGCTATGATTACAGCTAACGCCAACCTCTGTATCTAGTCTTTAAATTTCTAGGTTTTGTTAGCAAAAACCCCGCTCCTGCGGGGTTTTTGTATTACCAATCTATTTCAAGCCACACTCACTTTCCGTTGCAGGTCTCTGAACGGGTTAGCGAGTCCTCGAGCGCTTTAGTGAAGAGACCTGCAACGGAAAGTGAGGTTTCCTTGATAAAAACTTTAAGTGACATTTGTATCATACAGTCAATCTTGCGCCACCCACGCAGGGGATTACAATTAAGTTACAAAATATTATGTCTACGGAATTAGTCACAAAAAAGGAGTTCAATGGTTTTAAAGAGGAAATGTATTCCTTTAGAAAAGAGATGAATGCTCGCTTTGATCTCCTAGAAAAAATGCTAGCTAATAAATTTAACACTATAGATATTCGTTTCAACATTTTGGAAAACACTATGGTGTCTAAGTTTGCCGAAGTGGATAAGCAATTTCAGTTGGTAGATAAAAAGTTTGAAAGGGTAGACAAGAAATTTGAGGAAATGCGTGATTTTGTTCATACTGAAATTGAAGGTTTAGCAATCATTACCAATCGCTCCTTTAGTGATCATGGAAACAGAATTCAATCTCTGGAGAGAGTCGGACTATAATATCGTGCTATAATCTCGGCATGTTGCTTTTATTTTCCATCTACGTTTTTTGTCTTGGACTGATTGTGGGCAGTTTTTTAAATGTGGTGGCCTTGCGCTACAACACCGGCAGGTCAGTAGGGGGTCGCTCGCACTGCTTTTCCTGTCGAAAAGTTTTGCATTGGTATGAGCTGATACCCTTAGTGAGCTTTATGATTCAGGGCGGCCGCTGTCGTAAATGTAAAAGTAAACTCTCATGGCAGTATCCGCTCGGAGAGCTTGTCACAGCCCTGCTTTTTTTAGGTTCTTTTCTGCATAGTGTTTCGATATATGGAGTAATGAGTCTAGATAGTCTGACACTCTCAACCCTTTATCTAGCTATCTTCACGGCGATTTTATGTTTTATTTCTAGTCTCCTAATGGTCATTTTGATTTACGATGTTCGTCACAAGATTATTCCCGACAAGCTTTCGTTTTTGTTCGCGCTTGCCTCCGTGGGGGTGATTTTATTTCAAAACGATCTTTCATGGTGGCGAGTGCTGGCTGGTCCAATTGTGGCCTTGCCGTTTTATTTGATTTGGAGATTTTCAGATGGACGTTTGATGGGGCTGGGTGATGCCAAGCTGATGGCTAGCATCGGTTGGCTGCTTGGTCTGTCAGGTGCCGTCTCGGCTATTGTCTTGGCTTTTTGGATCGCGGCCGC
This sequence comes from Candidatus Paceibacterota bacterium, assembly GCA_028714275.1. Lineage (NCBI taxonomy): Bacteria > Bacillati > Minisyncoccota > Minisyncoccota bacterium. The sequence goes on along the minus strand of JAQTMP010000060.1, from coordinate 2,049 downwards.
GATCGCTATTCCACTGCTTTTTTTGCAAAAAGTTTTACCAAAAATGAGCTTGCGATACGCTAGGAATAAGCTTACAATTAAAAGCGAGATTCCTTTTGCCCCTTTTCTTATTCTCGGCATGTATCTTGTTCTCTTCTTTGGTTTAAATGTTTTTCCCTATGTCTTTACCTTTTAAAAATAGAAGTTTCCATTCAGGTTTTTCACTCATCGAGCTGGTGGTGGTCATCGGTATTTTTACTCTGATCATGGCCGTCATTCTTTTTAACCAAAGCAAGCTTTCCAGCTCGACTCTGGTAGACAATTTGGCTTATGAGACGGCTTTGACTTTGCGCCAAGCTCAGGACTACGGCATCGGCGTGCGCGCGGTCAATCCAGGTCTTGGCGCAGCTGCTTTTGCTGGAGGTTTTGGCGTTCATTTTGATAAAACTACCCCGACGACTTTTATTTTGTTTAAGGATGATGACGGCACCCATACTTACACTCCACCTTCAACTCCGGGGGGTACGGATCAGGTTTTAAGCATCTACAATATTGGTAACAATAATAGAATAAGCGCTTTGTGTATCAATAATAATTGCAACATGGCCTTTTCGACTTTGGACATCACTTTTACCCGTCCAAATCCAGAGGCCGTGATCATTTTGGACAATCAAAGTATTACCAATGCTCAGGCGAGTGCCCAGATAAAACTGACCACAGCCACAGGAGATAAGACCAAGACGGTCGATGTTCAGCTGAGTGGCCAGATATCCGTCCAATAATTTATGAAAAAAAATAAAGAAATTAAAAATTCTGTCGATCCAAAATCAGCTGGCTTTACGCTGATCGAAATGATTGTCTCGGTCGGACTCTTTGCAATTGTCATGACTATCGCCATTGGAGTGATCGTCAGCTTGCTCGATGGCAATAGAAAGGCTCAAGCCATCAGCTCGGTGGTGGACAACCTAAACTTTGCCATCGAAAGCATGACTCGAGATATCAAGACAGGGGTACATTATTATTGCGGTTCGGCGGATCAGGCTCTCAATCCCCAAACTTACAATCCTCTCAACTCAAATTGTAATCCCAGCGTACCAACCACAGTCATCTCCTTTATTTCCGCTTCTGGTCAAGGGATTACTTATAGCTATGACTCCGTCAACGGGAGAGCAGACAAGACGGTCTATGACAGTCTTGGTGGAGGAGTGGCCTATCCTCTGACCGGAACAGACGTAACCATCAATAAGTTAAACTTTTATGTCTACACTCCCGCCAAGGGCGCAGGACAGCCGGGAGCCTTGATGATTTTGACTGGTACGGCTAGCACGACCAAGACCAGCGTTTCCAATTTTTCTATTCAGACTACTATTTCTCAACGCGTGCTTAATATTTGATAAAAAATTATGAAATCTACCTCACTCAAAGCAAAAAATAAAAAAGGATTTACCATCGTGGAAACCTTGGTAGCCATCACCATCTTGGTCTTGGCTTTGACCGCCCCTCTCTCTATTGTGGCTCAAGCTTTACACTCAAGTTATTTTGCTCGCGATCAGGTGACGGCTTTTTATCTGGGCCAAGATGTCGTGGAATATATTCACAATCAACGTGATGCCAACTCTTTGGCCAACCTGTCTGACTCAACCCAATGGCTGAATGGTTTGAGTAAATGTTTTGCGGCGACCGGCTGTCAGATAGATGCCATTTCCGGCCAAATTACTGATTATGCCCCAGGCAGCTATCTTTACATTTCTAATACTACTGGGGCATATCGGTATACTCAGACTGGGGGGACGCCTACCAACTTTACTCGCACAGTTTTCATCACCAACCCCGATGGTTCTACGCCGACTGGGGCAAGTAAAGAAGTGGTGATCAAAGCGGTGGTGTCTTGGAATACAGGTTCTTTGGTCAAGAGCTATATTTTGAATGACCACCTATTCAACTGGGTATCAGTCTCATCTTCATAACCAATCGAATATATATCGAATATATTATGCAAAGAAAATATTTACACGAAATAAAAGAAAAAGGCTTTACATTGTTTGTGGCCATCATCGTGACCAGCTTGCT
>JAQTMP010000059.1 GCA_028714275.1 Candidatus Paceibacterota bacterium | reverse complement strand
AACAACGCCGCTGGGGCTTTCCCCCGTTTGATTGACCTCGGCATGAATCCAAAAATCCTTACTTCAGCTATCCACGTAGCCATGGCTCAACGTCTTGTGCGCAAGCTCTGTCCCGTCTGTCGCAAAGAAGTCCCTATTCCAGAGGAGCGTAAAGCGCTTGTAGCTGAAGTGCTTGCAAGTATTCGGCCTGATGAATTTAGCTCTATTCCTAGCCATGTTTATATTGCCCCAGGATGTGCTGCTTGCAACAAAACAGGCTTTCAAGGACGCATTGGTATTTATGAGGCTATTTTGAGTGACAGTGCTATTGAGCAGATAGTAGAGAGCAACCCGAGCGAGCGTGAGATCAAAGAAGCCGCGCGCCCACAAGGCATCTATGATATGAAACAAGACGGGGTTATAAAAGTTTTGAAAGGAGTGACTTCTTTTGATGAGCTCGAGCGGGTGGTGGATCTTATTTTAGAAAATCACACCTAAAATTTTCACAAAATTTATGCGTGCTTCTGTCAATTGACAGCAGATGTCAAGCGGGCGTATGCTTTATGTAGAAATAAAAAAACAGCTCTATAAATCTCTAAGCAATTCTTTCAATAATGACACCAAAAGTTAAATGAGTCTTCCAGGATAGCTCCAGTACGAGACCGAAGTTTCAACCAGAGCGTCCTTCAAGAAACATTAGTAGACCGTAAGGCCTAATTGCTTAGAGATTTATGAAGCCGTTTTAGCGGACTTGTAGTGTACACAACATTTATGGTTATGTCCACCCCATTCCAAACTGCTGACTTATTTGTTAGTTTCGCTATCATCTTAGCATAAAATAATTTATATGTCAAGAAAGCCCATAACCCCTCACCTAAACCCCCAAAATACCCAAGACCCTATGATTGAGGCTCTGCCTGATGAACACTTTCTCGACCAAACCCTTCGCCCGGCTGTCTGGGCTGATTATATTGGCCAAAAAAATATTAAGGACAACCTCAGCATTCTTTTAACAGCGGCTAAGGAGCGCAAGCACCCTCCGGAACACATTCTTTTTTATGGCCCCCCCGGTCTAGGTAAAACCACTCTCGCCCATCTCATCTCAAAAGAAATTGGAGCCCAGATGAAAGTCACTTCTGGTCCGGCTATAGAAAAAGTGGGTGACCTTGCTTCCATCCTCACCAATCTTTCTGCAGGTGATATTCTCTTTATTGATGAGATTCATCGCTTAAATAAATCTATCGAGGAGGTTCTCTACCCTGCCATGGAGTCGGGGGTGCTAGATATTATTATTGGCAAAGGTCCGTCAGCCCGTACTATTCAGCTCGAGCTCCCAGCCTTTACCATGATTGCTGCTACTACCCGCATTGCTTTGATTTCATCTCCGCTTCGTTCACGTTTTTCGGGAGGAGTTTTTCGACTGGAATTTTATTCAAATGAAGAAATTTCAGAAATTATCCGCCGATCGGCTAAAATACTTGGCATTGAGGCTGATGCTCAGAGCATCTTGGAAATAGCCAAGCGCAGCCGCTTTACTCCCCGCACCGCCAACTACCTCCTCAAACGCTGTCGTGACTTTGCTCAGGTTAAAAAAAGTCAGTTGACTAAAGAAATGGTGGACCAGGCCCTAGAATTGTTAGGCATTGATCACCAAGGCCTGACTGTCTCTGATAGAGCTATTTTAAAAACTATCGTTGAAAAGTTTAAAGGCGGACCGGTAGGTCTTGGCACCATCGCCGCCTCCCTTTCAGAAGAAGAAGCTACTATAGAAGAGTATAATGAGCCCTACCTCATTCAAATTGGCTTTATCGAACGCACTCCCCGCGGTCGTGTGGTAACCGAAAGTGGCTATGCCCATCTCAATATTGAATATCCAGCCCATCAACAAAACAGGCTCTTATAATTATTTTAAATTCATGTCAGGTCACAACAAATGGTCACAAATCAAACGCCAAAAAGGGAAGACTGATGCTCAAAAAAGCAAAGTCTTTTCAAAATACGCACGACTAATATCCTCTGAATCAAAAAAAGCTGGAGGCAATATTTCTGCAGCTTCTTTGATGGCCGTGATTGATCTAGCAAAAAAGGAGAACGTGCCCAAGGATGTCATCGAACGAGCTATAAAAAAAGGAACTGAGGCTTCGACTCAGCAAATGGAATCAATCACCTACGAAGCTTATGGCCCGGGCGGTTGTGCCATCATCATTGAAGCCCTGACTGAAAATCGCAACAAAGCGGCCCAGGAAATAAAACACATTCTCGCCCAGCATGAGCTGTCGTTGGCTAGTATTGGCTCAGCTGTCTGGGCTTTCGCCCGGACCGGAGTAGAATGGAACCCGACAGTGACCGTTCCCCTTTCTGATGAAGATTTAAACTTACTAACAAAAGTAGTAGAGGCTTTGGAGGATAACGATGAGGTCCAAGCTGTTTTTACTAATGCCGAATAATCCATTATGAAAATCCTTGCCATTGATCCCGGGTACGAACGTCTTGGAATTGCTATTCTTGAAAAAAACAAAAGTGACAAAAAAGAAAAGCTGCTTTACTCAGACTGTTTTAAAACTTCAGCCAAAATTCCATTTTGTGAAAGGTTGGTTTTAATAGGCGATCAAATAGAAAAAATAATTGAAATTTACAAGCCAGCCGCCCTTTCTATCGAAACCCTTTTTATTACCAACAACCAAAAAACAGCCATGCATGTGGCTGAAGCCAGAGGGGTCATCATCTACGAAGCCTCTAGAGCTGGGCTTTCAGTCTCGGAATATACCCCTCTACAGGTAAAACTGGCGACAACAGGCCATGGCTCCGGAGACAAAAAACAGATTATAAAAATGCTTCCAAACCTAATTTCCTTAAATAAAGAAATCCGTCATGATGACGAATATGATGCCATTGCTTTGGGTATCACTTACTTTGCCTATAATAAAATATAGCCAAAAATAAGGTTTAAATGCTAAAAAGTTTTCCACAGTTGCATAAATATATTATTCTGGTACAAATATAAAAATCTACTAATAAAAATTAAGCTTTAAATATGAGTTCAACTATGAGCGATGATTTCAAAACCCAAAATGACGAGTTGATAGATCCATTAACCACCTCTGCCATTCTCGATACCGAAGATGAGATTGCTGATGTAGTAGTGGATGATCCATCCACTGTTATTGAAAATGAAGTTCCGGCAGAAGAAGAGGAAGATGACGGATTTAAGGATGATTTTTACAACAACGAAAACGAAGAGTAAAATAAAAAAACATTTTGTTTTTTATCTCACTACTATCTTTATAAATTCCTTTTTGCCTACTTTCAAGACCATATTCTTTTCCACTATAGAGTTGGCATCAAAGATTTTTTCCCTTGTCTCTGCATTTGAAATAGCACCTTCTTTTATGAGTCTCACAAAGGCCGAGCCGGAGGTAATGTTGTGTGCCACACCTGCAACTAAAATCTCTTTTAATTTTTTACCCTTATCCACTTCAATCGTTTTTACATTCTCAGGCACTTCTCCTTTTTGGAAAGTGGCTAAAAAGTTTTCTTTTACTTGAGCGGCCGTCTTTGAAGAATCTTTGCCTCCTAAAATTAGCTTCACCACCTCTTCGGCCAAGACTAGTTTCGCATCACGAGGATTGCCTCCCTGCTCCAAGTTTTTTTTGATTATTTCTATTTCTTCCAAAGAAAGATCTGTACATATCTCTAAGGCAGGCAAAATCATTCCATCTGTCCAGCTCATAACTTTACCAAAGATATCTACTGGCGAATCGGTCATAGCCACCGCATTGTTTTCAGTCTTGCCCATTTTTTTTCCGGTGGTGTCAGTCAAGAGTTTCATGGCAACAACTACCTTTT
>JAQTMP010000058.1 GCA_028714275.1 Candidatus Paceibacterota bacterium | reverse complement strand
TGCGCATTTCAGCGATCGTGGACGCCTGTTTCAGTCTGATCGTGGACGGCGTTTCAGCGCGATCGTGGACGCGCGTGGGGTGCGCGCAAGCGATGGGTTGGACTGTATCTCAAACGTCCACGATCAGCCTGAAACGGTTCTTGCGAAGCGGTTGGTGAGGGGATTCTTTGCAGGCTTATCCACGGCGGCGGACGGCGCTTGCGACGGACCGGCCGCCGCGGTGGATAAGGCGTGTTCGGCGCAGCGGTGGCGGAGGTTCTGGGGGGTCATTGATCTTTATCCTTCTCGCGCAGCGATGGGCCTTTGAGCTCGATTTTGTGGCTGCTGTGCACGATGCGGTCGAGAATGGCGTCAGCCAGCGTGGGGTCGTCGAGGTAGGCATGCCAAGCTTTCACTGGAAGCTGACTGGTGATCAGCGTGGAGCGGCTGCCGACGCGGTCGTCGAGCAGTTCGAGCAAGTCATTGCGCTCGGCCGCGCCCATGGGCGCGATCGCAAAGTCGTCAATCAGCAGCAAGTCAAGCCTGGCCAGTTGGGTCATGCGTTTGGCATAGCTGCCGTCGCCGTGGGCGACCTGCAGCTCGTCGAACAGGCGTGCTGCGCGGGTGTACAGCACCGAGAAGCCCGCGCGGGCGGCCTGATGCGCCAGGGCGCAACCCAACCACGTCTTGCCGCACCCCGTGGCGCCGGTGATGAGCAAGTTCTGTGCATGGCGTAGCCAGTCGCCACCGGCCAGGTTGGCGATGAGATGACGGTCCAGGCCGCGGCTGGCACGCCAGTTGATGTCCTCCACGCAGGCAGCAGAAACCTTGAGCCTGGCCGCCTTGAGCAGGCGCTGCAGGCGGCGGCCGTCACGCCAGGCGATCTCGCTTTGCACCAGCAGCGTGAGCCGCTCGTCGAAAGCCAGGGCGGCTGCCGCCGTGCTGCTGGCCTGCTCCGTCAGGGCGTGGACCATGCCGTCCAGGCGCAGCGCGCGCAGTTGGTCGAGGGTGTGTTCATTGAGCATCGTTGTTCTCCGTCAGTGGTAGTAATCGGCACCGCGCACGTTCTCGTGCTCGGGCAAGGCGGTGGACGCCGCCGTGGGGATTGAGGCGTGCTGGCGATCAAGCCCGCTCTTGAGGATTGAGGCCACGCTGCGGTAAGTGGGCGAGCGGATCGCCAGCGCCCTGGCGCAGGCCGCTTCCAGGCGCTGGGGCGTGTACTCACGCGCCAGGCGCTTGAGGCCCAGGCAGGCGCGGTAGCCCTGCTCGGGATGCGGGCGGTTCTCCAGTTGCCAGGTCACGACGCCCGCGGCGGCCACCCCGATGCTCTGGCCCCACTTGATGAGCTTGGCCGGGGTCCACTCCAGGTGCGCACGGTGCGAGGCTGGCATATGCTCGGGCGTGGTGGAGTGCTGGCCGCGCCGGGCGTTCAGCGCATGACAGGCCACGCGCTGGTTGGCGCAGAAGATCTCCAGCAGCCCGGCGCCCGCGCGCATCTCCACCGAACTGCCCACCAGGCGGTGCGGCACGCTGTAGTAGTGCCCCTCGAACTCGACGTGATAGTCGACGTTGACCTTGGCCTGCTTCCAGTTGCCAACCACGTAGCGCGTGGCTGGCAGGGGCGAGAGCGCCGGGGCGTCGAGGGCCAGGAAGGCGTCGCGGCGGCAGCCGGGCAGCTTCTGGAACGGGCGCAGGTTCAGATCGGCAATGAGCGCGGCGATCGCCGCGTTGAGCTCGATCAGGCTGAAGAAGCGACGGTTGCGCAGCCGCGCCAGGATCCACCTTTCGATCAGCAGCACCGCGCCCTCGACCTTGGGCTTGTCTCTCGGGTGCGCCGGGCGTGCGGCCAGCAGCGCGCAGCCGTAATGGTTGGCAAATTCCTCATACGTGCGGTTGGGCAGCGGGTCGTAGTGGTCGGGGTGTTTGATCAGGGCGCGCGCCTGGTCGGGCACGATCAGCCGCGGTACGCCGCCGAAGAACTCCAGCGCCTGGACTTGCGCGCCGATCCAGTCGGCGGTGGTCTGCCGAGGCGTGGCGCAGGCGTAGGTGTAGCTCGACGCCCCCAGCGTGGCCACGAAGATCTGTGCAGCGCTGATCTCGCCGGTGGCCACGTCGGTGATCGGCACCGTCTGCCCGGCGTAATCGACAAACAGCTTCTCGCCGGCCCCATGCACCTGGCGCATGGAGCGCTTGAGGGTCTGCGCCCAGGCGCGGTACTTGACGCAGAAACTGGTGTACTTGTAGGCCAGCGCGTTGCCCTGCGCGTACTCCTCCCACAGCAGCATCAGCGTCACGCCGGGACGCTTGAGTTCCTGGTGAATGGCGGCAAAATCGGGGGCGAGATGATCGCTGGCGCGCGGCACCGGCGGGCGGTACAGCCGCCCCTCCAGCTCAACGTCGGTCAGCGTCTGGGCCACCGCCCAGTCCACCCCGGCCACGCGGGCCTGCGACACGTACTTGCCCACCGCGCTCTTGGACAGCTTGAGCGCGCGGGCCACTTCGCTATAGGTCAACCCAACCTGCAGGTGCAGGCGCAATGCTTCTCGGATCTGGCGCATCGTGATTCTGGTTGTGGGCATCGGCTTCGATCAAAAAATCGACCAGCCTAGACCGCCTAGGAAATCACTTGCCGCCACCCCCAATCGTCCACGATGACGCTGAAACAGCGTCCACGATCAGGCTGAAACGCCGTCCACGATCCCGCTGAAATGCCGTCCACGATCAGCCTGAAATGCCGTCCACGATGGGCTGAAATACGCACGCCTGCGATGCGGTGAACCATCCCTCCTGTTGCAGCAACGCCTCGCACAGCGCTTCAAAGCGCCGCCATTCGATCAGATCGAACACGGCTTGCGTCCAGGCTGTCGGCCGCGCAACGGCGGCCTCTGCTCGCTCGGGGGGACGCCAGCGGTCGCGCAGGTCATCGTCGATCAATACGTCTGCGGGTTGACTGGATCTGTGTGTTGAGGGGGACCGACGGCTCCCGAAGCTCGGCTCGACAGGCTTCCAGCTCAAATCACCGGCCCGTCGGGTGGACAGTGCCTGCAAGCCAAGGAGGAAGGCGCCGAGAGCGACGGCCAGCCACGCCCAGGGACGCAACGCCATGATCATGAGCGTCAAGGGACTGTTTTGCAAAAAGCTCAGCGCGAGCAGCCCGCCTCCGCCGATGGCGAGCAGCGTGAGCCCGATTTCGCCGAGGCTTTTGCGCTTGCGGCGGCGTGCCATCGTCAGACCCCGATCTTGGCTTCGATCTGTTTCGCCACGTCCCGCCCCTGATCATCGCGTTCCACCGCGAACAAAAACAGGCAGCGCCCCTCGCTGCTGCGCTCCCATTGCTCACCGGCCAGTTTTTTCTCGCGCGAGTCGTCGTTGGTCTTGTAGGGCTCGCCCTTGTATTCCACGACGAGAATGCGACCGTCGATGAGTTCGGCCACGAAGTCCGGGTAGAAGTAGTCCGTGGCGGTCGGCAACCAGAACGAACACTGGGGCTGGCGCTCGATGTTGCGTACCCAGAACTTCACCAGGCGGTGCGCGTCGATCAACTGGGCGCAACGGAATTCCTCTGAGTCCCGTCCGCCTGGGGTCTTCTCGCGCAAATCGTGAATCACCGGGTAGAAGTGCTTGTCGAGCTGGTAGCTGCCCCGGTACACATTCCTGGCCGGATATTGCCCGAGCTGGAAGCGAAAGCTGTGCGGCGCGGCTTGTTCCAGCGGCGGCACGGTCATCTCTGGCAGCCGAAGCTGAAACCCCTGCGCCACGGCATATTGCCGCAGCCGTTCGATCTCGCGCTCGATGGCCTGTGCCAACTGGAACCGCGCCCGCACCAGCGCGGTGAGGTTCATGCGCCTGTCGTGCTGCAAGTGCTGCGCCATGCGAAGCAGA
>JAQTMP010000057.1 GCA_028714275.1 Candidatus Paceibacterota bacterium | reverse complement strand
CCTGGAACAAGAACAATGTCAGGCCGTTCCTTCGCGTATAATCGATCCAGCTCTACAATCGTATTACCGATAAACGTGGTGGCGCTTGCGGAAACCCCCCTGAAATTGTAGTGAGGAGACGGAATGCCTAAACTCTTGAAGAACGTGTCTGACATGAGGGGGTCATGGTGTTGCCCCGTATGAACAATAATTGGCGTAATCTGAGGATGTCTTTTAAATTCTCGGAGAATGGGCGCAATCTTCATGAAATTCGGTCTAGCACCGGCAATGACCATTATTTTGAGAGTCTTTTGAGATTTTTTAGGATTTTTTTTCATAGCATTTCCTGAAAAGTTTTCATGTACTGATCCACCATGTTTTTTATGGTAACACGACTGACTATCTTTTCTTCAGCAGCTTCTCCTGCCGCTTCGAGTTTTTCGGGATCTTTCAGGGCAAGGACAATCTTTTTGGCCAAGTCGTCGGTTGATCCGTCAAAATACCAGCCGCACTTGATGTTTGCCCCGCTCTCCTCGAAAAGATCTTTCTCTGTTCCATCCGCATTGGTATAGACCGAAGGGAGTCCACAGGCCATTGCCGTATTAAAGCCCAGACCTCCAAGGCCGGGCATTACAAATAGGGTAGCTCGAGAGAGGTGTTCGCATAGTGTGGACTCGTCATATATACTCCCTAAAAATTCAACCCGTTCTTTCAAGTTGAGTTCCTCCGAAAGAGATTCGAGCCCTTGGCGCCCCGAACCGTCCCCGATGATTTTTAAGCTAATATTGGGAATTTCCGTGGCGACTATTTTTAAGGCTCTAAGCAAGGTCTCCATGCCTTTGCCTGCCGTCAGGCGCCCGCTAAATATAAGACTATTGGGTTTTTTCCGCAGACCTTTCTTTTTACATTCATTGTATTTTGCGTTGATGGTTGAAATATCGATGGCATTTTGGGCCACGCGTATCTTTCTTCCTGGGATAAACTTTGTGATCATAAGGAATCTTTTCGTGTGACTTGAATAGACTACGAATCGACTGACGTGACTCATCGCTATTCGATCTTTCAAAAACTTCAAAAATCTTTTTGGTCCGAGGAAATTAGCCACGACGAGATGTTTCCAGAAATTCTGAATCTTAAAACCATCACAACCGGTCCATACCGTCGCAACACCCTTGCCTCCGCGGGAATTTTCTATCGAACCCAGACGTTCTCGGTATTCCTTTTTTGAATATATTTGAGTGAGAGGGACTGCCCACGAGGCGTAAATGTCAGCATGGTGGTTGGATAAAACCGAAAATATCTCTGGGTGATAAAGGGTTCCATTCTCTCCAGGGGGATTTTCTTCAAGAGCAACGACGGAGAAGGGAAGGTCCTTCTCCGCTTTGCTCAAGCCGTCGATCTTCTTGTCTTTACTGACTACCAAAACCAGATCAACGTGTTTTGCCAATTCCGTGAAAAAAGGCACTCGATAACCAGGGAGTATCCATTGTTCGAATACAACGCGAATCTTTTTTAGAGAGTCGATCTTCCGAGTCTTGTTTTCCTGCCAACTACTCGGTCGGTAAAAAAGATAATTATGGTCGTCAAGCGTAAAGGCGGTGAAGCCGAAAGACTTCATTTTTTCTACGCGGTTAAAAGTATCCTTTTGGGAGTAGGGGGTGCAGTGATGGTGAAATTCAATAAAAATCTGCTGGTACGGCAGAAGTTGTTCTTTTGTGAGGTTGGCAATAAGCTCATATTCTGCGCCCTCAAGGTCGAGTTTGATGTATTCGATGAATGGTAAATCCAAGAACGCGGGAAGCCTCGCAAGGCTTACTGATTGGACTTGGTATGTTTGCACAGCATCTTTTTTGATGTTGTTGTGGCTTGTCAGCAAAGATCCGCTTACGTTGTCCTGAGTTTCGTTGAATGTGATGAGGCCGTCTTCTTTGCTGATGGCGATGAGACGATGGGTGAATTTTTCGCCCGTTTTTCTTGAAAGGGTGGCTAGGCTTTTTTGATGTTTTCTTGTTGGGTCAATTCCAATTGCTTTTAGATTGTATTTTCGTATCATTTCCATCGAGAAGTCGGCGTCAAATCCGCAGCCCGCATCGATCAGTGTGCTATTTTTGGTAAAAGTTCCCTTGAAGAGATAATTTGGATCGGCGAAGTGTACGTCAAGTATTCTTGCTCGCATTTTTCTGATAGTCAGCGTGCTCTTTTTTAGAAAAAGTGCAAGCACACTTGCAGGATGTCGGCATATTTTTTTGAGTATTTTTTTTATCATGGCGGAATCGTTAACCTAAGATTTGATTAGAAACAGAAGCCCCCTTTTTTATGTTGACGTGAGCGATAAGCATGTCGGCAAAAAACTTTATTCCCCAATTTGGTATGCCGTAGGTGACATAGGGGCCGCTTACTGGGTGTGAGCCAGTCAAACCTCCCAGGATTCGTCGATCCGCCGTACTTCTGATCTGCAGACCCTTCATTTGCTCGATCATTTTTTCGGCCGCCTTTAGAAAAAGCTCTTCTTTTGTCTTTTCAAAAATACGTATCCAGATGAAGGCAAGTTGTGCATTGCCGGTGAGGCAAGAGTAATTATCCGTCGATTGCCAATTTTGGTCAAAGGTGGCAGAAAGAAATTTTGTTTTTTCTAACTGGACGTAATGTCGCGCCAGAGCCAAGGCTGATTTTTCGGCTGCGTCCATGACTCGCCGATCATCTTTCAGGTACCCATACTCCCAGAGTCCGCTTATTGTGTAGGCTATGAGGTGGGTCCATGGCTTTCCATGTTGTGATAGGCTCGTGTTGCTGAACCAGCCGTTTTCATGCTGTTGCATAAGTATCCATTCAATGGTGCGGCGTGCTGCATCCGCACATTTTTTATCGCCGGATCTTTTTGAAACTTCTTCCAATGCCCATGCCACTCGACCGTCAAATGTTTTTGGTCCGTTATTTGAGAATTTTTCCCACGCGCCACTCATTTCTTGATTCTCCATGAGCCACCGAGCGGCTTTCGATGCGGCATCGAGGTATTTTTGTTTTTTCGTTTCGTCATATAGAGCACACCAACCAAGAATGACTTGGCCGGTATTAAATATTTTCAACCCAGGATCGCCGTCATCACGAGGCTCGCCAATGCCTCCGCTTGGGTGCTGTTCCTCAATTTCCCAATCCCCCATACTGACAGCTCGGTCTAGGCACTCAGAATCACCCGTTATCTTTGAGTAGGTGATGAAAGTCGGGATAATATAGCCAGTGGTCTCTCGGTATGGCTTGCCCCACGTATTGGACAGCAAGTCGTAAACGGCCGGTATTCCAGGACAGTCTGACACATTTTGAGTGTTTTTAAGCCAGTCTATCGCCAAGCTCAAGTGAGTAGAGTCCATATCGATTGTCGCGCCCGATTCATTATTTTTTAGGGTGCGGAAAACTCCCGGAAAACGCAAGGGTAGCACCACCTTCTTTTGGAATGATAGGCGCGTACGCTGAACGATGCTTCTTACCTTTGTTTGTAGGCTCATGTTTTATATTTCCCCACGATTCTTTCGGAGAAGAACGCAAGATATCTGATGTTTTTCGCTGCTCGATACTTTTTTTGGATAGGGAAGCATTTCGCCGCCTGTCCAATATTCTCCGGTAAAGAACTGCCAGTATTCTTGTTCGATTATCTCGGCATCATTCTCGGTGCACCATCTCTCCAGATCCTTCCTCGAATAAGCATGTGTCGTGTGGTCTGGAAGATTTTTCATCGACGTTCCTTCCGCATTGTATACATTGTGGACCCCCCTCTTTTCGTTGTATGGAAAAGTGAGGACTACGTGCCCACCTGCCGCGACCAACGAGAACATATTTTTCACTGCCTGATCGTATTTTTCGATGTGCTCAAGTGTGCTTATGCATGTCACCATTTCGAAGCAGTCTTCCAATTTTGTATCAGTTATGTCGTCGTTGAGTACGAGATAGTGTCGGTTCAGCAAGCCTTTTTTC
>JAQTMP010000056.1 GCA_028714275.1 Candidatus Paceibacterota bacterium | reverse complement strand
TTTATTTTAGATAATAATTTTCGTCATATAGATGCACTCAAAGAATTTTTGCTAAAAGTTTCTCCTCTAAGTGAAACTCAGATTTCAGATAAAATTTCAAAAGCAGGTAGACTTAAGTTCGCTACTCTTTCTGGAGTATTTATAAATAATTCAGATTGTAGAGTTGATCTATTGATTGTTGGGGACAAATTCAAGAAAAATGTCTTGGCTAGGGTAATCTCAAATCTTGAATCAGAGCTTGGTTCTGAGCTTAAATATGCCTTTTTTGAAACTGCTGATTTTGAATACAGAAGGTCTTTTGGGGATAAATTAGTGAGAGATATTCTTGAGTACCCTCATAAAATCATAATTGATAAACTGGGGATTAGTAACTAACTATTAATTTCTATATCGGGTTATAATATAAGGCATAACTAAGGTCGCTTTGTTATTAGCTATTATTAATTATTAATAAATAAAAATTATGATTCTTCAGGATTCAGCGCAGTTATTAGGAGATTCTTTTGTAAATCTTTGGTTTGGCATCATTGCCTTTATACCAAATCTATTTGTAGCTGTTGTTATCTTTGTTGTTGGGTGGATTGTTGGAGCTTTGATTGGTAGCGCTATTGATAGTGTATTCAAAGCAGCGAAAGTAGATCATGTCCTTAGAAAGACGGGTGTTGATTCTGCACTTTCACGTGCTGGATTAAGTCTAAATACAGGAAAATTCGTTGGGGCTCTTGTTAAATGGTTTATTGTTGTTGCATTTTTGATTGCATCCTTCAATGTTCTTCATCTCTCAGAAGTCAATGATTTTCTAAGAATTGTTGTTATCGGATATCTACCACAGGTGATCGCTTCTGTACTTATTCTTCTTGTTACAGTTGTTGTTGCTGATGTAGTTCAGAGAGTTATCTCAACTTCAGCAAAAGCTGCAGAAGTAAGATCAGCAAATTTTCTTGGAGTAGTTGCAAAATGGGTAATCTACATTATCGGTCTTCTTGCTGCTATTTCACAGCTTGGAATTGCACAGCAGATTATCCAGACTGTTTTCACAGGAGTAGTTGTTGCTGTTTCTGTGGCAATTGGTCTAGCTTTTGGTCTAGGAGGCCAGCAGGCTGCTTCTGAGGTTATCTCAAAAGTTAGAGGAGAAATCTCAAGTAAATAGGCGTATTTTTAGGAGGTTTAAAAGCCCCGTCCGCTTAAGCGGACGGGGCTTTTTTAATCAAAAAATGGCTTTAAAAATACCTGTATCTTGGAATTTATAAATAGACCATATTTTTAAGTATTTATATTTGACATTAAAACCAGTTTGAGTATAATTTCTCCTACACAGAAATGTTGATAAACCTTAATTTAAAGCGGAACCTATAAAGCTATTATGTAGCTCTATGTATCGGTATCCCGCTAAAAAAGCGGGTTTTTTCGTAAAAGTGAAAGCTTTTACATTCAGAACGACAGATACTTTGATAAATAAACTTGGAACTTTGTTCGCTTCGGCGAACATGGAACTTAGCACATCCTGTCCTAGACTTTGATTGAGGGCTTTGAGCCAGATCATTGGAGGTCTTTTCTACTAGAGACAGAACGTAAATAAAAATTCAAGACTTTTATTTACAAGCTCAAAATTTTTTGAGAGAAAAATTTTGAGTCGTCCAAAAAATTCTAGCCGGATTTTTTGGACAAAAAACAGGTAAAAATAAAAAAAATCCTAAAACATTTGAGTAAAATTTTTAGGTGTAGCAAACAATGGTGGAAAAAATTGTAAGTTTTTTCCAAGAATGGTTTTTATATTTCCTAATAGGAAATATAAGAGCATATGGTGGATGCCTTGGCTTCAAAAAGCGACGAAGGACGTAGCAAAGCGACGATATGCTTCGGGGAGGTGCCTAGCAACCTTTGATCCGGAGATTTCCGAATGGGGAAACCCAGTTAAACTTGATTTAATTGTTTTCAAATCGTAACGGTTTGAATTCGCACACTCAGGGAAGTAAAACATTTCAGTACCTGAAGGAAAAGAAACTAATAAGTATTCCGCAAGTAGCGGCGAGCGAAAACGGAAGAGCCCAAACTGACATTTTTTACTTCTGCTGTTAAAAGTAGAAGTAAGAAATAGCAGGGTTATAAGTTGACGAACATCTGCCTCGGCAGATAAAAAGTTACAAATTATTTTGTTAGAAGAATTTGCTGGAAAGCAAAGCCCTAGAGGGTAATAGACCCGTATTCGAAAACCAAATAACTTTTATTGTCATACTTGAGTACCTCGAGACACGAATGGCTCGGGGGAATTTGCCGGAACTAACCGGTAAGGCTAAATATTTTTGAAGACCGATAGTGAACTAGTACCGTGAGGGAAAGGTGAAAAGAACCCCGTTGAGGGGAGTGAAATAGATCTGAAACCATATGCTTACAAGGAGTCGGAGCGGGTCGCACCGTGTATATTATTTTTTGACAAGATATCTTGTTCGGAACAAAAAATAGTCTATAGGGTGCGATCCGTCACGGCGTGCCTATTGAAGAATGAGCCAACGAGTTAATGTATAAGGCTGGCTAAGGGCGAGAGCCTGGAGCCATAGGGAAACCGAGTGTGAATAGCGCGAAATAATAGTCCTATACATTAGACCCGAAGCCAGAGCGAGCTACCCATGTGCAGGGTGAAGTTTGTCGAAAGACAGATGGAGGCCCGAACCGCTGAGCCGTTCAACACTCTCGGATGACGTGTGGGTAGAAGTGAAAAGCTAATCGAGCCTGGTAATAGCTGGTTCTCTCCGAAACAGCTTTTGGGCTGGCGTCGCGTGTTCCCTTTGGGGGTAGAGCACTGGAAGGATTCGACAGGGAGAAATCTCGCGAATCCTATCAACCTCCGAATACCAGAGGTTATAGCGCGGCAGTTAGACTGTGGGGGCTAAGCTCCACTAGTCAAAAAGGGAAGAGCCTAGATCTCAAGTTAAGGTCCCTAAATCATAGCTAAGTGCATCACAAGGAGGTGGAATTTCTCAGACACTGAGGAGGTTGGCTTAGAAGCAGCCATCCTTTAAAGAAAGCGTAACAGCTCACTCACTTAGAGATTCTGCACCGAAGATAATCGGGGCTAAGCTATGTACCGAAACTGAGGGATTCATTTTTCTTCGGAAAAATGGATCGGTAGGAGAGTATTCGTATCCGCGATGAAGGCAAAGGGGTGACCCATGCTGGAGCGTTACGAAGTAAGAATGTTGGCACAAGTAACCGCAATTAGAGTGAGATACTCTAACGTCGAAAGATCAAGGTTTTCTTGGCGATGAAGATCAGCCAAGAGTTAGTCGGTCCTAAGCTGATGGCGAGAGCCGAAGGTGATGGGCACACGGTTAATATTCCGTGACTAGTTGCATTGCGATGGAGGGACGAGGTTTAGTATGTATAGCGCATTATGGATTTGCGTTTAGGTTTTAAGAATCGCGTGTAGGTAAATCCGCACGTACCTTTAATGGAAATTCAAGAAACACGAGTAAGCTTGTAGCAATACAAGTGAAGTATACAAAGCAAGCCTCCAAGAAAAACTTCTGAGCTTCAGATGCAATCTAACCGTACCGCAAACCGACACAGGTGATCAGGGCGAGTAGCCCAAGACGAACGAGTGAGAGGTCCTCAAGGAACTCGGCAAAAAAGCGACCGTAACTTCGGAATAAGGTCTGCCTATCGCAAGATAGGCCGCAGCTAAAGTTTCTCTGGCAACTGTTTACCAAAAACACAGCTCCCTGCGAACTCGCAAGAGGATGTATAGGGGGTGACACCTGACCAATGCCAGAAGGTCAAACAACGACGTTGATAGTAGTAATATTATTGGTGATTGTTGTAAGCCCTGGTGAATGTCGGCGATAACTATAATCGTCCTAAGGTAGCGAAATTCCTTGTCAGGTAAGTTCTGACTCGCACGAATGGTGTAATGACTGGAGAACTGTCTCGAGGACTTGCTCGGTGAAAATACAATACCGGTGAAGATGCCGGTTACCTGCAGTTAGACGAAAAGACCCCAGAAGCTTTACTGTAACTT
>JAQTMP010000055.1 GCA_028714275.1 Candidatus Paceibacterota bacterium | reverse complement strand
AGAGCAGAAAAGTCAGCAGACTTTTACGCGTGTCCCCGAAAGGGTATTTTTATTTTGTTGTTATTTTAGCTCTGTGATACAATCGTTAGATATGGAAATTTTAGAGAAACTTTTCGGTAGTACAGTCAAGGTAAAAATTATGCGTCTTTTTCTTTTTAGCCCTGATCAAGTTTTTGAAACTACTGAAATTGTGCGTAAATCAAAATCTACTCCCACCATCGTGCGACGCGAGCTCGGTGTTTTGGAAAAAATGCATATGATAAAAAGACGCTCTGCACGTGGTAGTCGCGGTAGTGCCTGGGCTCTCAATCCTACCTTTCCATATTTACATCAACTTCAAAATCTTTTGATAAATATTTCACCAGTCAATCATCTAGAAGTTGTCAAACGCCTTGGTCGCGCCGGTCGCGTCAAGGCACTTATTTTATCTGGAGTTTTTATCCAGTATTGGGAGAGCCGTATTGATATGATGATAGTAGGGGATAATTTAAAGAAAAGTACTATTGATAATATTGTAAAAAATCTTGAGTCTGAAATAGGTAAGGAGCTCAACTATACAGTGCTGGATACTGTTGATTTTAAATATCGCATCGGAGTGCAAGATCGACTTGTGCGAGATATGCTTGACTATCCACATGAGGTGGTACTAGACCGTTTGGGCGTGTTATAATTATAGGGTCGAAACAATAGCTACTTTGGTTATTTTTTCAGACTTCGGTTTTATTATTTATTCATTAATTTTAAAAAATCATGTTATTTCAACAATGGAGTGGTGCTCTTGGCGATAGTTTCCAAGGCCTATACCCAGCAGTAGTATTTTTTGCAGCCAATCTTATTGCTGCCATTATTATTTTCGTTGTAGGTTGGATTGTGGGAGCCTTTATCTCAAGTCTTATTCAGAAGGCTTTCAGAGCTTTGAAAGTTGACCACGCTCTACGACAGGCAGGTCTTGAGAGAGCTCTTCATCGCGGAGGTATCACTCTAGACTCAGGTGCTTTCGTCGGAGGTTTGGTCAAATGGTTTGTGATTGTTTTGTTCTTGATCTCATCACTTCAGGTGCTAGGTCTGACTCAGGTCACAGCATTCTTGAGTAACGTTGTAAGCAACTATATTCCACAAGTTATCGTATCAGTGCTCATCTTGCTAGTGGCTGTAGTGATTGCTGAAGCTGTTCAGAAAATTGTCCGCGCAAGTGCTGGAGCTGCTGGTATCACAGGAGCTAGTGCCCTTGGTACTATTGCTCGCTGGGCTATTTTGATCTTTGCTGTTTTGGCAGCTTTGATCCAGCTCGGTATTGCAGTGACTTTGATCCAGACACTATTCATGGGTGTCGTCATCGCTCTCTCTTTGGCTTTTGGTTTGGCATTTGGACTCGGAGGACAGCAGGCTGCTTCTGAGACTATTGCGAAAATCAAGGCGCAGATTTCAGACAGATAGTAAATAATATAAAGACCCTCGGCTCACCGCCCCACATCCTGAAGACTCAAGTCTCATTAGTATGTAGCGCGATGTTCGCCGAGGGTCTTTATATTATTTACCAACAACCTAAGTATTTGAGTCTTGATTTTCTGGGTGGGGGTGGTATGTTTGAGGGGCCAAGAAGCTTGACCATCATGGCACCTGCTCGACATGGCAAAAACAAAACAAAAAGGGGGACGCAGAACAAAATTTTAAAAAAAATCCGCTGACCAAGAACAGCTGATCGTCACATGCAGGTCTCGGGTTGCACTCCAAATTCTGGAGGGCAGACCCGAGGCCTGTTTTTTTGCTTAAATTTGGCAGTTTTTCTGTGGGCTTGACTTATTTGCATAGTATGCTAAGATGTTGATTATCGCCTGACAGGAACGGACTCGTGGAGTCCTCTGAGGGGAAGGATAAAGAACAAAGACAAACAAAAACCATGGTACAAAAAACACCAAACACGAAAAAAAATAGCCTGAAAAAAACTCGCATCCTCGGCACCGGCGCTATGCTGCGCTAAGCCGTCAGCGGCCACGGTATCTAAGGGCTCAAAAGACCCTGAACGATACGGCGAACGACCCGGACCAGTAACCTCACTCATGAGAACTGGCCCGGGTCTATTTTTTTATATAAAATTTACTTGTATTTTTTCCATAAATAAGCCCTAGAAATCTAGTTTTCAGCCGTATTTAAGTAGACCACATTCTTTTAGCGCTATTTGCTTGACTTTAAAACACCCTTCGTATAGAATGCTTCCACATACAGATATGCAAAAAAACAACTACTTAGTGAAGCGGACCTAGCGTTCTACATTGAGCGCTGTTTAGAAAACCGCTTCAAAAAGAAGCGGTTTTCTTTAGGAAAACTTCACAAAGTTTACTAAATCCTGCACGACAGACACTTTGACAATTGAAATCTGTCCCAGCAAATCTTAGTCATATTATCCTTGCCGGAAATATGACGAGGGTCTTTTCGAAAGCTGGAGACAGGGCAGGTAAAAAATTGTAAGAATAATTGTGGTTTTTAAATTTCCTAATAGGAAATTTAAGAGCATATGGTGGATGCCTTGACACAAAATGGCGATGAAGGACGTAGTATAGCTGCGATAAGCTACGGGGAGGTGCCGAACAACCTTTGATCCGTAGATCTCCGAATGGGGAAACCCTACAGACTTGATCTGTAATCTTGGTCTAAATCAAGATGCGCACCCAGGGAAGTAAAACATTTCAGTACCTGGTGGAAAAGAAAACAATGTCCGCAAGGACGATATTTCGTAAGTAGCGGCGAGCGAAAACGAAAGAGCCCAAACCAAGCTTTCCTATAGATAGAAATTGATCTATCTATAGGGTAGCTTGGGGTTGTAAGGTGACAAACGAATATTTATATTCAAAGAGTTAAAAAATGTTTTGTTAACGGAACGCGTTGGAAAGCGCGACCCAAGGAGGTAATAGTCCTGTACGTGAAAATAAAACATCTCTTATTGTCATTCTTGAGTACCTCGAGACACGAATGGCTCGGGGGAATCCAGCGGAACTAACCGCTAAGGCTAAATACATTTTGTGATCGATAGTGAACTAGTACCGTGAGGGAAAGGTGAAAAGCAGCCCGTTGAGGGCGGTGAAATAGACCTGAAACCATATGCTTACAAGGAGTCGGCGCGGGCATCACACTGAACGTGAATGCACCGCACAAAAAGTGCAGTAGAAATATTTATTTGGGGGTTGGGCGGGGTCTGGCCCAAATAAATATTGTCTACGGAACTTTTTGTGCGTTACATTCGTTTTTATTGTGATGTCCGTCACGGCGTGCCTATTGAAGAATGAGCCAACGAGTTGATGTGTGCTGCCCGGCTAAGTCCCTCTAAAGGATGGAGCCATAGGGAAACCGAGTGTTAATAGCGCGTTTGTAGTACACATCAGACCCGAAGCCAGCGCGAGCTTGCCATGTGCAGGATGAAGTGATTCGAAAGAATCATGGAGGTCCGAACCGGTATGTCGTTCAACGCATTCGGATGACATGTGGTAAGAAGTGAAAAGCTAATCGAGCCTGGTAATAGCTGGTTCTCTCCGAAATAGCTTTTGGGCTAGCGTCAAATGTTCCTCTCAGGGGTAGAGCACTGGAAGGACTCGACAGGGAGAAATCTCGCGAGTCCTATCAAACTCCGAATACTGAGAGTTAATAGTTTGGCAGTTAGACTGTGGGGGCTAAGCTCCACTAGTCAAAAGGGAAACAGCCCTTGATCTCTATTTAAGGTCCCTAAATCTATGCTAAGTGTACTTAAGATGGTGAAATTTCTCTGACAATGAGGAGGTTGGCTTAGAAGCAGCCATCCTTTAAAGATAGCGTAACAGCTCACTCATCCAGAGATTTTGCGTCGCAAATGAACGGGGCTAAGCATAGTACCGAAACTGAGGGCTTTCATTTTCTTCGGAAAATGGGAGCGGTAGGAGAGTGTTCGCATCTGCTATGAAGGTAAAGGGGTGACCCATACTGGAGCGTTGCGAAGTAAGAATGTTGGCACAAGTAACCACAATGCGGGTGAGATACCCGCACGTCGAAAGATCAAGGTTTCCTTCGCTATGATTGTCAGCG
>JAQTMP010000054.1 GCA_028714275.1 Candidatus Paceibacterota bacterium | reverse complement strand
CTGCTTTAATTTTTTCTGGTAAATATCAGTGCGCTTTGATTGCACAAAAACTTCCCCGTCCGCTTCAAGGCCAAGCCACTTCATACTGTCATATATGTATTGCTCATGTTCGGGTTTTGAACGTTCTTTGTCAGTATCCTCAATACGTAGCCGCATCATCCCCCCTTGCTGCTTGGCAAAAATATAATTGAAAAGGAGGGTCCGGACTGAGCCGACGTGGAGAAGTCCTGTCGGGCTTGGTGGAAAACGTGTGATGATTTTAGACATAGTTTTTGTTGGCAAATTTTTATTCGTGCTGCAAAGCAATATTTAGTATTTCTTCCGCTATTGTGCGCGCGGCTTTTGGGCTAGAAAAGGCTTTAGCCGCCGCGCGCATTTTAGCCGTCAATTTATTGTCCTCCAAAATCCTGTCGATCTCGGAAACAATAATCTCAGGGCTGAGGTTGGCCTCCTCTATCACCACTGCCGCACCAGTCCGGGCGTAGTTGTAGGCATTTTTTCTTTGATGATTGCCGTTGCTATCGGTAATAGGAATAATGATGCTAGGGATTCCCCATTCAGCGATTTCAAAAAGACTAGATCCTCCTCGAGAAATAACCAGGTTGGCTACACCGGCCGACATTCTCATAGCCAAGGAGTTGAGGTAGTCAAATGGCTTGTAGCGATTCTTGTGAGGGTTGTTTTCAAGGACTACCTCTGCTGTGTGTTTGGTATCGTTGATATTTTTTTTACCCGTCTGGTGGATGATTTGATATTTGCTGACCAAGCGAGGCAAGGCATCAAGCAAGGCGTCATTTATAATCACCGCCCCTTGCGATCCGCCCATCACCAAAAGAACAGGCACGCCTTCCTCTAGATTTAGGTATTCATAGGCTCCGCTACTGACAGGATTCGTAATTTCCTTCCTGACGGGATTGCCCGTCACGGCTATTTTGTCTGCAGGAAAATATTCAGCGGCCTCTTTGTATGACAAAGCTATCCGAGTGGCAAACTTTCCCGCCCAAGCACTGACCCTGCCAGGGACACTATCGGATTCGTGCATCACAATGGGAATGCCAAGCAGTCGGCCCGCCACTAGGGGTGGAACACTGACGAATCCACCTTTACTGAAAATAACATCTGGGAATATAAAAAATATTTTTAAGATAGCGCTGATGACACCAAAACCAGTTTTAAATAAGTCAAAAAAATTTTGAACTGAAAAATAACGACGGAGTTTGCCGGCGCTTACAGGTACAAAATTTATTTCGTGATCGAAGAGCTCCTTGGCATTGTAGGGATTTGGAGCCATGTAATACAGCTTTGGAGCAATCAGTTTTTGTTCCTTAGTAATTTCCTGGATTTGTTCGGCAATGGCAATGATTGGATAAAAATGTCCACCAGTACCTCCCCCTGTAAAAAGTATTTTCATTTATTTTAGGATTTTTTGAGTGATTGATAGCGTGAAATATTTAGGACAATTCCCACTGAAGCTAAAGCAAACAACATGGCCGTCCCTCCATGGCTGATAAAGAGGAGCGGAGTCCCCGAAAGCGGCATTATAGCCAGCATCGCGGCCATATTCACTAGAGACTGCGATATGATCAGTATAACAATTCCGACGGTCACTAGTCTACCAAATATGTCTGGTACGCGAATGGCTATTTTTAGACCACGAAAGGCAAAAAAGAGATAGAGCAAGACTACAACCACGGAACCAACAAAACCAAATTCTTCGGCTGCCACCGCAAAAATTGAGTCACTGTTTGATTCAGGTAAAAAATTGAATTTCTGAATACTTTGACCATATCCCCTACCCGTCAGCTGACCTGAACCAATCGCAATCAACGACTGTTGGACTTGGTAGCCGCTGTTGAGAGGATCATTTGCCGGGTGTATAAATGTCTCAATGCGCTTCATCACGTATGGTCTAGAGAAGGCCAAAGCTGCAATCAAGATAACCGAAGCTAGGCCTAAAAGGAAAATATCCCGCCAACGGCCACCTGCGGCAATGAACATTCCCAAGCCAGCCAAAAAGACCACAAAAAAGGTATCGGTGTCAGGTTGAGCCAAGATTAAAGCAGCCGAAATAATCATTAGTATGATGAAAGGCAGAGTCCCTTTTTTAAAAGTGCTAATTTTACTTTTAAACATCGTCAGCCAAACAGCCAGATAAAGAACGAAGCCAATCTTGTAAAACTCGACTGGCTGGATGCTGTATGTTCCGAGGTGAATCCAACGACGGGCCCCAAGGGTGGATATGCCTACCCCTGGAACAAAAACCAGTAGCATCGTAAACGAAGAAAATAAAAAAATCCAAAAGGCATTTTTTTTCCAAAATGAGTATGGGATCAGCGCGCAAAGAAAACAAGCCAATCCGCCAAGGCCGATACCGAAGGCTAGTTGATTGAAGGTGGCTGATTTATAAGCGGCTGTGCCTTTAGCCAAGAGGCCAAGAGAGGCCGAGCTGAAAATAATAAAGCCAACAACCACCAAAACAACAAGAGAAATGAGGAGAGGTCGATCTACTTTTTTTTGCTTAGTTAAAAATCCCATTTTTTATAGTCAGGCTTTACCCTATAAGTGCCAGCACCGTACCCATCAGGCAGCACACCACTGAAATAATCCAAAAACGCATGGTCACCTTATACGAGGGCCAGCCTAGGGCTTCAAAGTGGTGATGAATAGGTGCGATCCGAAAAACTTTCCTACCAAAATATTTTTTGGAGAACATCTGAATACTGGAGGAAAGCGAGGTCACAAAAAGCGGAAAGGCAATCAGAGGCAAAAGCAGGACCTCACGAGTCAAAAAAGCGATGATAGAAAGAGTGACAGTCAGCCCAAGCATGCCAGTCTCCCCCATGTAAAAACGTGCCGGAGGAATATTGAACCACAAAAAGGCCAGAATGCCTCCAGCGATAACGGCGCAGAAAGCCGCAAGGTCGATCTGATTTTGGGAAAAAGCGATGATCATATAGCTCACAAAAGAAGGGATCAAGACGCCCCCAGCCAATCCGTCAATCCCATCTATCACAGAGCCTGAAAAGACACCAAGCATGACCAGCATAAAAAATGGAATAAAAAGTAAACCAAGATAAATATCTCCGTCGAATGGAATATGCACTGAAAGCACCCCGAGCTTGAAATAAAACCACCAAGCACCGATGGCTCCTATTAAAAGGACGACGAGGATACGATATTTTCTCGAAATGCCGTCACCCCACTTGGCACTGTTGCCGTAGATCTGGAGCATATCATCAAGCAAGCCTATAATCGAAGCAAAAATGAGAGCAAGAAGCGGTAGCAGAGTCTGATTTTTACTCAAGAAATCCATCTTGTCAGTCAGAGAAAAAGTAGAGGCAGCACTTGTGGGGTTGTGAAAAACAATGGCTAGGAGTGAGAAAATAATACTGGTGGCCAGCACAGAGAGCCAAATAATAACCCCGCCGACGCGAGGAGTGCGCAGCTCACCATTTTCGTTGTGGATTTTTTGAAAAGCTACTGACATAGCGTCGCAGTTTTCTTTACTTCGCGAGCTATGTTTCCACATTTTTTTGGCATAAAAATATGAAGTGAGAGAAGGAGTAATAGCTATCCCGATAAAGAATGAGAGGACGGCGGGCACAAAAATCTTGATTGTGTCGAGAATCATGGCCATAGTATAGCAGAAAATGGTTTATTCAGAAAATTTGGCGCTGAGATAACGATTGGCGGCTTTGACTAGAGCGAGGGCATCAGAAAAACGTCCATCCTGGGTAGATCCAATGATAGCCACGATAATAGGATCTCCCACCCGGCTAGTCAGTCTGTGAATATTTGAATGGCTGCCAATAATATTGCTTTGAAAGGCAAAGACTAGATTGCCTCCAGCCAGGTCGGTGAAGCCCGTCTTTGAACCAATAAGATTTGTGATCTGGTTGACCACAGCATTTGTATTGGCGACGGTGTGCCTCTGGCCAGAAGATGAAGAAATAGTGAGATGATCATAGCGGGTCGGATAAAGAAGATATGAAAAGTTACTCAAAAAATACCTAAAAAGATAGGCTACGTCGTGAGCCGAACCAAGATCTCCAGCCTCGGTCTCTGTTTCATTGTCCAGTCCGGTTTCGTTCTTAAAAAGAAAGCTATTGAGGCCTAGGCCATGAGCAAAATCATTCATTTTTTGAACAAAAGTGATGTTGTCAAGATCTTGACTAAGAGCCGCCGCCGCATCGTTTGAAGAAGCTACCAGCATGAGACG
>JAQTMP010000053.1 GCA_028714275.1 Candidatus Paceibacterota bacterium | reverse complement strand
AGATGATCCCTCAGAAGAAATTTTACGCTACCATCTCGAAAGTATTGCAAATGGGTCAAGAAAACAGATTGATAAACATGAGGATGTGGCTATTTTTGTTGATGCCAATAAAGATTTACCCTACGAGAAGTGGCAAAACTCTCTTATCACACCATTACATTGGGTAGTATTAAAAATGTTACCCTTGCAGCATTATCTGAAAAAGAAATTAAAACGCTAAATAGTTATTATATGAAAAAATATGGTCAATAGATCAAGCTAGATCTGCTATAATCAACCCGTGAAAATATCCAAACCCACTATTCTTGTCATTGTTGGTATATCGGGTGATTTGTCCAAGCGCAAGCTTTTGCCTGCCACTGATGAGATCTTTCGAGCAGGGGAATTGCCAGAAAAATTTAAGGTGATAGGCGTGACTAGGCGAGACATTGCCATGCAAGGGGTAGAACTTTACAAAATGGATCTGGAAATTCTTGAAGAATATAAAAAATTGGCCAGACATCTTGATTCCGTCGAAAAAGACTGGGGTACTCCTGCGCAAAGACTTTTTTATTTATCGGTGCCCCCTCAAGTCTCGCAGTCGATTGTCAGACAGCTTGGCCAATCTGGCCTAGCCAAAGTACCCGACACTAAACTCCTTTTAGAAAAACCTTTTGGTTTTGATCTTCAGTCAGCCAAAGATTTGATAGACGATATCAATAAATATTTTACGGAAGAGCAGGTCTATCGCATTGATCATTATTTAGCCAAAGAAATGACGCAAAATCTGATCATTTTTCGTCAGAGCAATTCACTTTTCAAACGGACCTGGAACAAGGATTTTATCGAAAGGATTGAGATCGTGGCCAGCGAGCAGATTGGCATAGAGGGACGAGCCACTTTCTATGAACAAACAGGGGCTTTAAGGGATTTGGTGCAAAGTCATTTGCTTCAGCTCGCGGCTTTGACTTTGATGAAGATTCCTCCAAGTGTGTCAAATGGCGTGGTTGACTCAAATGGTGGCGCAGATAACAGCTGGTGGAAAAATATTCCAGATGAGCGTCTGCGGGCTCTCGAGCAGCTTCACTTGCTTTCGGAAGAAAAAATAATTGATTGTGTGAAGCGCGGCCAGTACAAAAATTACAGAGAGGAAGTCAAAAATCCACAAAGCACGGTTGAGACTTTTGTTTCACTTCAGCTAGAGTCTGGCAGTCCTGATTGGCAAGGAGTACCTATTACTCTGACCACAGGCAAGGCTTTGGATAAAAAAATGACCGAGATCAGGATTTTTTATAAAAAAGCTGAACATCATGAATCAAATCAGCTCACTCTCCGGATTCAACCAAAAGAGGGCATTGAGATTTGTTTATGGACGAAAAAACCTGGCTATGATCGGACCCTTGAAAAGCACCCCCTCAATTTTTCTTATGAAGACCACTACGCCTCTTTGCCCGAAGCCTATGAGCGAGTGCTGGTAGATGCTATGCATTCTGACCACAGTCTTTTTACTTCAAGCGGGGAAGTGTTGCGTTCGTGGGAAATCATTGCCCCAATTCAGGAGTTCTGGAAAAAGGGAGGTGGTTCAGATCTGACTTTCTATTAAAAGGTTTATATGTCAGGACAGTAGAAAGGTGTTCCTCACTAAAGCGCTCGAGGACTCGCTAACCCGTTCGGAACACCTTTCTACTGTCCTGTGATACAATCATTTAATAAAATATGCAGGTCCTAATCCACAATATAGAACTCTGGATCGATAGCTCTAAATATTTTCTCCTCTTCTGGGGCGCTTTTTTGGAGGGCCCGGTAGTGATGATTAGCGGCGGTTTCTTGTATCAGATTGGCCAGCTGAACTTTTTTCAGATGTATATAGCCTTGGTAGCAGGAGACTTTGTGGCTGATATCATGTGGTACCTGGTTGGATTTTATGGAGGCAATAAAGTAGTGACAAAATACGGCTCTTTCTTCAATATTACGCCTGAAATTGTCGAAAAAGTGAAGTTGCGTTTTCATACCTATCAGACCAGCATTTTGTTGGTTTCCAAGCTGACTATGGGTTTTGGTTTTTCTTTGGCCACTTTGATCACTGCCGGCACTCTCCGTATTCCATTCAAAAAATATGCCATCATCAATCTTTTGGCCGGTTTTATTTGGGTATTGTTTTTGGTGGCTATCGGCTTCTTCTTCGGCAATGTTTACAGCCTGATCACCCGACCGCTAAAAATAGCCTTCATTTGCTTAGCAATTGTAGTGGTTATTGTTGTGCTGAGAACAGTCAATCGCTATTTGGTCAATACTAAGGTATAATTAAAGCTCCTTATGATTTCTATCGTCATTCCAACATTGAATGAAGAGAAGGTGATTGAAAAGACGCTGCTCTCTCTGCGGCGCTTACGGGCCTATGACTATGAAATTATTGTTTCTGACGGAAAAAGTACCGACAAAACAGTCGCTATCGCTAAAAAATACGCAGACAAGGTGGTGGAATATAAAGATGAGGCTCGTCAGACCATTTCAGGCGGGCGCAACGCTGGTGCAGCGGTGGCTAAGGGAGAATATCTTGTTTTTTTGGATGCAGATGTGCGCATCCCTGATATTGATGGTTTTTTTAGGAAAATCCTGGAATATTTTGATTCCCATGAAAAAGCGGTGGCTACGGTGGTCTTCTTAAAGGTTTTTCCAAAGGATGCCACTCTGTCTGACATGTTTTTCTTTACCATTATCAATCTTGTCCACTATTTTTCCAACAATTTTTTGCGGATTGGCAGCGCGTCTGGTGAGTTTCAAATGATCAGAGCAGACGCCTTCAAAAAAGTGAATGGCTACAATGAAAAGTTTGTGGCAGCTGAAGATGGGGATATGTTTAGCCGTCTTGCCAAGGTAGGGCGCACTCGTTCATTTGCCGGGCTCCATGTGCTTCACACCTCTCGTCGAGCCCACAAGACAGGCTGGACACCTCTTCTCATTAGCTATCTAGCCAACGCTTTTTACACTAAAGTTTTCAAAAAAGCCTTTAGTCGGGAGTGGAAGGTGATTAGATAAAATCTCAGCCAAAAATAAAAATACCTCTGTGGTATTATATCGACATGTCTCGCGATCCATATTCAGCGGTTTGGGTTTCTCATTCATCTCTTGGAGATTTTTTGAAGTGTCCGTGGGCCTATTATTTGCATAATGTGTATAAAAATCCAAAGACTGGCAAGAAAATCAATCTTGTCAGTCCAGCTCTCTCACTTGGGTCTGCTGTGCATGAAGTAGTGGAAGGTCTGGCTGATTATCCTGCAGACAAGCGTTTTGATAGAGTGGAGGAACTATTGCAGCGTTTTGATGAAGCCTGGAAAAAATTTTCCGGCAAAAAAGGTGGCTTTAGGACGCCAGAAGAAGAGGCTGAGGCCAAAGCTAGGGGAAAAGCCATGATTAAAAGAGTCATTGCCCATCCAGGACCGTTACAAGAAAAAATAGTCAGATTGCCAGAAGGAAAGGGCGGAATGCTACCTCATTTTTATCTTGCAGACGATATCATCCTATGCGGCAAGATTGACTGGCTCCAGTATGTACCAGAGGATAACAGCCTCCGGGTCTTAGATTTTAAAACAGGCAAAAATGAGGAAAAAGGGGATTCACTGCAGCTGCCTATTTATCAGCTGCTACTGCACAATCTCCAAAAAAGAAAAGTTTCTGGAGCGGCCTACTGGTACCTGGATTCTGATGACTCCCCAAAAGAAGTGGCTTTACCAAGCCTGGATGAATCTTTTGAGAAAGTTGGCACCGCTGCCAAAAAAGTGGCTGAAGCTCGTGAAAAATGGGCCGCTACCAGAGATGAAAGCGTGTTTGCTTGCCCCCAAGGTCCAGAAGGTTGCTTTGCTTGCCGGCCTTTTGAGAAAATTATCCGCGGTGAAGCCGAATTTTTGGGGAATGGTGAGTATGGTCAGGAAATGTATATGGTATAATGTTGGGCATATGAATATCAAAAAATACATTGCTGAACTTATTGGCACATTTGCGTTGGCTTTAGTGGTTTCTCTGGCTTCTACTTTAGGTCTAGGTATTGTCACCACTTTCCTGGCGGGCGTGACCCTAGCTCTCTTTGTCTATAGTATTGGTCACCTTAGTGGCAGTCATATCAACCCAGCCGTCACTATTGGGGCTTTCTCAATCAAAAAAATTTCTTGGCAGGACGCTATCATGTATATCATTGCTCAGTTTGCTGGAGCCGCTTTGGCCATAATTGTCTTCAATCTTTATCACATTACCCGTGCCGCCAATTTACCCCCTT
>JAQTMP010000052.1 GCA_028714275.1 Candidatus Paceibacterota bacterium | reverse complement strand
ATCTTCGACCACTTCTCCATCGTTCAGCTTGATAGTCCGCTCAGTCATTTTTCCATATTCTTCTTCATGGGTGACCATGATGATAGTCTGCCCATTTTTATGTAATTCCTTAAAAATATCGATGACACTTTTTGATGATTCTGTATCGAGGTTGGCAGTCGGCTCATCAGCAAAAAGAATGGTTGGCTTGTGAGCAATGGCTCGCGAAACACTAACACGCTGTTGCTCTCCACCAGACAATTGGCTAGGCAAATTGTGAAGCCGGTGACCCAAGCCTACTCGCACCAAAGCCTCATCAGCAAGCTTGTACGCTGCTTTTGGAGACAGGCCTTGCATTATGAGTGGCAAGGCAACATTTTCACAGGCTGTCAGATCGGGCAGCAAAGCATAATCTTGAAAAACATAGCCGAGTTTATGTAGACGAAACTTGGTTCGTTCATCACTCGTCATAGAGGTCGTGTCCACGCCATTTAAAATAATCTTCCCGCCGGTCGGGTGATCAAGCAGACTTACTTGATAAAGCAAAGTGCTTTTACCCGCTCCGGAACGCCCCATAATAGAAACGAATTCTCCAGACTTAATGGAAAGATTGATACCCTTTAGTACGTGCGTTTCGACTGTCCCGTCGTGATATGTTTTTACTAAGTTTTTTATTTCTATCATAAATTTTTTCCTCAAATTTTATCTTCCTAAAATAGCATCCAGCGTATTTCTCTTGACTATCAGTCTAGCTGGAATGTACCCAGCAATCACTGTCGTAATCAAGAGAATGCCTACACGCAGCAACGACCCTGGCACTGGCGCATACAGTATGCCATCACTAAAGGGAAAATTGATTGGATGAGCGACTATATATGGGACCAAAAATCCGTAAAGCACCAGCCAGCCAATCCCTGTCCCTGCCATCGCATAAAAAATAGATTGGAAAATATATGAATATTCAATGGCCCGAGAATCAACCCCGATTCCCTTGAGAATACCAATAAATTTGCGGCGAGTGATGGCATTTACAAAAATCACAATGAAGATAGTAATAGAAGCCACCGCCAAACCGATACTGCCGATCAGGTTTCCAAGAATGGCAAATGTGTCCGAAATATCTTTCAAAAACTTTGGCTGGGCCTCCTCAAAAGTCTGGATCTTGGCCACCTGATCAAAGCCATTATCTAAAAGTACTTGTTTGGCCCGAAGCACATCCGCCCCGGGGAGAAGTTTGATGGCTATCTCATTCATGTTTAAATCCGTCCGGCCAATAATATCGCGAAGCTGAGTGTCTACCATAAAAATACGTTGATCGAGCTCTCCGACTTTACTTTTGACAATGCCTTTGATAGTCACTTCGCGCGTAGTCGAACCAATCACTAGTCGCACTTTTGATCCAAGTCCAGCCGTCTTGAGATTTTTTAGGCCTGGGGTATCAATGGGCGTATATTTGTAAAGCAGGTTGGCCCCAATCAAAATCTGATCATAGTCTGTAGGTAAAAGATACGAACCCTCAACCATATAATGTGACAAGCCGGTGACCGCGTCCTCTTTAACAGGATCAATGCCCGCAATCACTCCACCCGCGCTTTCAGTGATATCCTCTGGGCGGACTTTAGTTTTATAGCCAGCCTCGATGACCCCACTGGCCAGATATCGGCCGGAATAATTCAAAAGACCTGGAAGAGCCTGCACCACGCTCAAAATAGAAGTGGTGCGCTCAATGTATGGTTTTTGGTTGAGATTTGAAATGATAATATCGCCTGTGTATTTTGCCCGCTCAGCTTCGACCGAGCTTTGAATCAAGCCGACCAGCACTCCGTTGACCACGACGAGATTGAGAAAAGTCAGGGTCATGACAAAAATAATCAGGACCGTAGTCCACAAGCTTGCATGCTTGATCTGTCTCACTGCCAGAAAAAATCCGACGCGGATGGGAATAAGTGACATGATATTAATTTTTTGGATTCAACAAAATGGTTTCTCCGGCTGAGAGCCCGGAAATGACTTCGGCATTCCCTTTTGCGTCAAGCGCTCCAGTCACAATCACTCTGTTTTCAGTATTCTTGCCATTTTTGACCGTGACCATCTTTTGATCATTTTTTATAAATAGGGCGCTCTGAGGAACAACCAAGATACCTGTTCGGTCATCCACTTGAATACTGATGGAAGCTGTCATACCTGATCGGATGCGGTTGTCCGAAGCCAAAAACTGAAAAGTGGTTTTATAAGTCGAGACACCGTCTTTGATGGTCTCCGCTGGATCAACGGCTGTGACTTTGGCATTAAAAATCACATTTGGACCGTAGGCGTCTAGGGTAATACTTGCCGACTGTCCGACCTTTACCTTAGCAATATCCGCTTCAGGAATATAACTCTCTATTTCATATTGAGATGAGCTAATAAGCCCTATCACTGGAGTATTCGGCGAAGCTATTTCACCGGTCTTAGCGTCTACCCTAGTGATTGTACCTGCAAAAGGAGCCGTGATGATGCTTTGCGCCAAGGCGGCAGCTGCTCGATCAACGGCTGCCGACTGGATATCAATATCAGCCGTTGTTGCCCCCGCTTTTTTAAGAGTCAGCTGACTTTGAGCTGTATCTAGACTTGAAGAAGCTGCGGTATAGCTTTGAGATGCGCTGTTGAGAGCCGCTGTGGCGGTACTGACATTGGCCCGAGCAGTAGATGTGTCCGCGCGGTATTTGTCGATAGATGATTGAGTGAGAGCCGTATCCGCTTTAAATGTAGACACCGCCACAGTGGCGTCATTTAAAAATGAGCTTATAATGGCAAGATTGTTTTGGGTCTGAGCAAGGACAGTCGGCGTATAGGTTTCAGGAGTGAGCGTAGCCAAAGCTGTGTTCCAATCAGAAAGTAATTTTCCGATCTTCAACCTTTGATCGTTTAAAGACAGGCGTAAAGGATAGTTATCAAAAGCAAAAATTTCTGGTAAAACACTTTTTGGATTGTTGTAGTACTGGTCAGTTTTATTTTCTACCGCATCATCTGATTTGGCGTAAGCATCTTTGATGGCTGAGATGAGAATTTGTTTGGCATCGACGAGAGATGAGGAGGCTGCATCAACACTTGATTGAGTGACGGCGACATCTTCTGGCCGACTGCCCTGTTCTATCTGAGCCAATCTAGCCTGCTCTTCCTCAAGGGAAGCCTTGAGCTGCCCATTTGAAAGAAAAGCGAGAGTGGATCCCTGACTGACTTTGTCCCCTACCGAGACGTTTACTCCAGCGATTTTACCGGCAGTCTCAAAGGCTAAGTCAACTGTTTCAGCTGGCACTACCTTTCCACTAATCGAAACTACCTGAATAAATTCTGTAGGAGAAACCACAAAAGTCTGTCCGTCCTGATTGGACCCATTTCTCACAAAGGCAAAAGCGCCGCCACCGACTACCACTACAGCTATTAGTCCAGAAATCCAAGGGTTTTTTAAAATAAAATCCACGATAAAATTTTTGTCTTTTTTCATTGTTAAGATGTTCTGTTAAGCTTCTAAAAAATCAGGCTATCATGAATGGATCATTACTCTCACTTTTTCTGGGCTGGGCACTTCCTCAACTAAAATATGCCGGCTATCTTTACTCTTTACTACTATAGTACCGTAGTTGTGCTTTTTTTGAAAAGAATTTTGTTCTATTAGGCTCGCCTCCACAATATCCGAAAGTTTGAGGCTATGAATTTCTCTGGAAAAAATAGCCGTCTGCCGGACATCGATAATTCTTTTGTCGGTCAAAATCCAAATGTCTAAGTAGTGGTCCGAAACCGCAACAGCTCCTAGGATAGAAAGGATCACCAGCCAAAGACCATAGTACCCCAACGCTGCCAAAAAACTGGTCCCCGCAAATCCAAAATAAAGCCCGCCAAAAAGGAGGGTGTCTATTTTATAAAAAATAATCGGAGCGATGGCCGCCACAAATAAAATGAAGGATTCAATCAAAAAAGCCAGAGTGTGCCGACGGATGACTTTGATCAATTTCTCACTTGGATTTAAGGTAATCATATTTTATGGCTGATATTAATAAATATAGGCAATGACAATCAACAGCCCACTCAAGCCCAATAAAAGGAGGCTCAGAATAAAATAGAGCCGCGGCAGCAGACCACTTAGCCGGCTTCCGGCCAAAGAAAAATTATTCCATTGGTGCACAGCAACGAAGCTAAAAACAACCCAAACTATCGTGACCACTACCCACGGCAGCAAATAAACCACCAAGCTGGCTTTTGAAGCTACATTTATGATGTTCATTGACCTCCATTATAGCAAATTTGAGTGCTTTAGTGAGAAAGGCCATTTATTTATTCTCGCAGATCGCTTTCTTTAAGTTTTAATGGTATATATAAACAACTAGCGCTTCGTCGCTTTCTTACTCCAAAATTACAAAAAGCCCCTAAAACTGTATGGCAATTCGCAACATCGCTATCATCGCTCACGTGGATCACGGCCAGACTACCTTGA
>JAQTMP010000051.1 GCA_028714275.1 Candidatus Paceibacterota bacterium | reverse complement strand
ATTATATTTTTGCCAAACAGCAAGGAGGGAAGATGCGTCTACGCATTGAGGATACTGACAAGGAACGTTCAAAACCCGAACATGAGCAATACATATATGACAGTATGAAGTGGCTTGGCCTTGAAGCGGACGGGGAAGTTTTTGTGCAATCAAAGCGCACTGATATTTACCAGAAAAAATTAAAGCAGCTTATAGAGGCTGGATATGCTTATGTTTCCAAAGAGGAACAAAAAGAAGTGCCCGGGCCAGATCAAAAAAAATTACGCAGTGAAGTAATCCGTTTTAAAAATCCAAACGTTAAAATAACTTTCAATGATTTAATCCGTGGAGAGATAACTTTTGATACAACGGACCTTGGAGATTTTGTTTTAGCCAAAAGCCTCGATGAGCCTCTTTACCATCTCACAGTAGTCGTGGATGATATGGAAATGGGGGTTACCCACATTATTCGAGGAGAAGATCACATCTCCAACACCCCAAGACAGATTTTAATCCAACAGGCTTTAGGGGCTCCACAGCCAATCTATGCGCACTTGCCGTTGATCCTAGCCACAGACAGGTCTAAGCTTTCAAAGCGCAAACATGGTGAATCCGTGGCGACCCTTTATTATCGCGACCAAGGATACCTTCCTGAGGCCCTGATCAATTTTATGGCTCTTCTTGGGTGGAATCCTGGCACTGACCAAGAAATTTTCAGCCTCAGTGAACTGATTGAAAAGTTTGATATTAGCAAGGTGCAAAAAGGCGGTGCTATTTTTGATATCACCAAGCTTCAGTGGCTCAACAAAGAGCATATGTCCAAAATGGACCAAGTTTTATTTGGTCAGGAAGTCCTGGCTCGTATTCCAGAAAAATTAAAGAGCGCCCCTACCTTTTCTGAACGTTTTCCGGCAGTCCTTCCTTTGATCAAAGAGCGCATTTCCTATTTTGGTGAGGTTGGCACGATGGCCGAAGAAGGAGAATTTGATTATTTTTTTATTTCTCCTTCATTTATCGGTGAAAATGAAAAAGCAAAACTCGCTAGCATCCTCCCTCCAGAAAAATTGAGAAAAGATAAAATAGTGACAAAAGAAAACACCGCGACTATTCTTAAAAAAATTATGGAAATTTTAACTGTTCTTGATGGCTCTTCCTGGCAGAGTGAATCCATTAAAGCGGCTCTATGGCCCTATGCCGAGGAACAGGGCAGGGGACTTGTTTTATGGCCCATGCGGTACGTCCTTTCAGCCCGTGAAAAATCTCCCGATCCTTTTATGCTTGCGGCTATTTTAGGCAAAGACGAAACCCTTACCCGCCTAGCAAATGCCGTCAAAGCTCTGGTATAATCAACAAGTGATATTTCCCAAACTGAAAAATAAAAAATTTGGTTATCTAAACCTAGATCTAGAAGGGAAAAAATGGGTCAAAGAAAATACTTCTACCTTTAAGGACTTTGAAAAAAATCCCCTGATTGAGCCTGCTGTTTGTCTCAAAATGGTAGAGGAAATGCATAGAAAATTTGATTTGGATTTTTCCTATGGTGGATGGTTAGAGGATAGGAGTTTCCTGTGGAAGGATAGTTACCTAGAGGATGAGGGGCTATTTATTCATTTAGGTATTGATATAAGTGTAGATCCAGGAACTGAAGTCGCAATAGATTTTGATGCTCAGGTAGTCCTAGTGGATGATGACTATCCAGAAATTGGAGGTTGGGGTCCAAGGGTTATCGTTAAAAATCTTGAAAAGGGATTTTATGTTATTTATGCTCACCTTGACCGCAAAATTTTATGCAAGGTAGGAGAGAGGCTACCCAAAGGAAGCGTATTTGCTAGAGCAGGCAAGGCTCCGTACAACGGAAATTGGTGGCCACACATTCATGTCCAGGTTATCGAGGCCTCTTTTTATGAAAGTCTTAGTAAAACTGGCCTCATGGAACTTGATGGATACGGAAATAGCTTGGAATTGGAAAATTTTGTCAAAGCCTTCAGAGATCCTCTTTGCTGTATCAGGCTCGCCGACTAATATATGAAATTTTTTACCCAAATAATCTTTACTTTAATAGGTGGACTATTTTTTTCTTTTCTATTTTCCATGGCTTTTGCCGCTACTGATGCACAGACTCTGCAACAACAGATCAACGATCGTAATGCAAATATAGCCCAGCTCGAACAGGAAATTGCCCAGTACCAAACCCTGGCAGACAAGACTAGCCAGCAAGCTAAAACTCTCCAGCAAAGTATTACCTCACTCCAGCTCACCCAGAAAAAGCTAAACCTTGACATCACCTTGACTCAGAAAAAAATTAGCGCCACAGAAGGTGATATCAAAAAAATAAGCGGCGACATAAGCACAAAGGAGCAATCTATCCAGACAGGACAAGGAGCCCTGGCTGAGCTGATACGTGCGCAAAATGAGCAAGACGCTACTGATCCAACCCTTTCTCTGCTAGGCAAGAAATCCCTCTCAGAGATTCTGGACGTTATTTATCAGATAAGCTCTATCTCAGGAAGTATCAAAGAAGCCATTAGCAGTCTTACTTCCGTAAAAGCTTCTTTGGAAACAAGTAAGGTCCAACAGGAAGCCAATAAAACTAATTTACTGACACTTCAGAGTCAGCTCGTCGATAAAAAAACAATTGTAGATAGTACCAAGCAGCAGCAAGCCAGTCTCCTCAAGGATACTAAAAACCAAGAGTCTGCCTATCAGCAAATTATTGCAGATAAGGTAGCTAAAAAAGCGGCATTTGAAAAAGAGCTTTTTGATTATGAAGCCCAGCTTAAATATACTTTGGATCCAAAAAGTTTACCCCCATCTGGCTCCTCGCCTTTATCTTGGCCTGTGGACAATGTTTTTATCACCCAGCTTTTTGGCAAAACAGTAGGGGCTGAAAAACTTTATGTTTCTGGATCTCATAACGGTGTTGATTTTAGAGCTAGTATTGGGACTCCAGTCAAGGCGGCTCTTTCCGGAGTGGTCATTGGCACAGGCGACACTGATATCACTTGTCCTCATGCTTCATTTGGCCGCTGGGTTTTGATTAAGCACCCAAACGGTTTGGCTTCCATCTATGCACACCTTTCATTAATAAAAGTGACAAGTGGTCAAACGGTGTCAACGGGTGATATAATCGCCTACAGTGGCAATACTGGCTATTCAACTGGGCCCCATTTACACTTGACTGTCTACGCTGCCAACGCTGTCAGTGTCCAGACACTTCCAAGTAAAGCCTGCAGCGGCAAAATATACACTATGCCAATTGCCCCAGTGGATGCCTATTTAGACCCAATGCTCTATCTGCCAAAATACCCTTTATAAAAGGCTAAATAGAGATCAATAATAATCCAACTATAAACTATGTGCGGAATTGCTGGCATCATCGGAAAAGAAAGAACAGACAAAAGGAAAGTGGCTCAAGCCATGGTGGATATCATCACCCATCGCGGCCCAGATGAGGATGGTTTTTTTCATGATGAGATGCTTAGCATGGGTATGCGCAGGCTCTCGATTATTGATCTGAGTACCGGCCAGCAGCCAATAAGCAATGAGGATGATTCAAAAATAATTATTTTCAATGGCGAAATTTATAATTTTCAGCCGCTTCGAGAGGATCTGATTTCCAAGGGACATATTTTCAAAACCCATGGCGATACAGAAGTGCTTCTACATCTTTATGAAGAATTTGGCGAGGACATGTTGCCCAAACTCCGCGGCATGTTTGTTTTTGCCATCTACGACAAGACGGCTAAGTCTCTTTTTGTAGCCAGAGATTATTTTGGCATCAAGCCTCTTTATTATAGGGTAGAAGATTCAGGAAAAATCGTCGGTTTTGGCTCTGAAATAAAAAGTCTGCTTTGTGATCCTAAATATAAACCCATTGTTAATGATGAGGCTGTTTTCAACTACCTTTCTTTTCAATACAATCCACTGGAGGAGACAATGTTTAAAGGTATATATAGTCTGCCACCAGCCAGCTCGTTGACCATTGATCTTGTAGATGGCGTAGGTGAGATAAAAAAATACTGGGATTATACTTTTCAGCCGAGCCGTGAAAAAAATGGTCAGACAATTGAGGAATCCTTAAAAAAAGAAGTGCTGGAAAAAATGCGCGATACGGTGAAGGCCCATATGATCAGCGATGTGCCCGTGGGTGCTTTTCTGAGTGGCGGTATAGACAGCGCCGTCATTGTCACCCTCATGGATGAAATTTCGCGGGCCAACGGGTACAAAGACGGCAAAGTAAAGACTTTTACCATTGGCTTTGCTGAGGTGAGTGAACACAGCGAAGCTAAAATCGTGGCCGACAGGCTTCAGACTGACCATCATGAGATTACTGTTTCATTTGACAAGGAGAAGGACGACGAGTTTTTCGGCAAGGTCCAGACCTACCGCAAGGAGGTCAAGATCCTGATCCCCGTGACGGCCGGGGCCGACAGCTTCACCCTCAAGGGCACCTCCCAGGGCTGCTGGGACGGGGGCATCTGCTATCCGCCC
>JAQTMP010000050.1 GCA_028714275.1 Candidatus Paceibacterota bacterium | reverse complement strand
GTATTCATCTTGGCCTTGGCATGAAAACTCCCGCTGAAATGGTTGCATATGTGGTGTCAGATTAAGCATATATTGACTTTAAAACATAGTTATGCTATTATATTAGGCAGATGAACAGATACCTGAGATTCCTGTTGGGATCGCCCCAGAGGGCGATCGTCACCCTCCTTGTCAGCTTTGGAATCTTCGGAATGATTGCACCCCAGACGGCTGGGAGCATCGTTGCCGAGGGCTGGAACAATTTCTGGATAGCCTTCAAACCGCTATTCCAGCAACTGCTTCAGTTGGCCATCGTTGTCGGAGGAATATGTCTCATTGTGAGGGGCGTATTTAAAAAACCAAAATCCAAATGAGTCACAACTCCACGGCAGAAGAAAAACTGCCCGGTACCAAACAAAATCAACAATCCCGCCATTATGCGCAAGCAGAAGGCGGGTTTTTTATTTTTTTATTTGATGTATACTGTGACCAATGGCGACATCAAAAAACAAAAAAAATAGGGGAATGGGAGGGTCTGGAAGGGCTGGCGGCAGCAAGGGTTCTGGGCGTCCTTTTCTCAATACTATTGTGGGCACTCTGGTCATCTTTTTTCTGCTAGTCAGTGCCTACTCATATATTACTGAGCTAAATGTCAAAGATCAGAATATCACTATTTCTGATCTGGCCACAGATATTACTGCTGGCAAGGTCAAGCAGGTGGTGGTCCAGGGTGATGATGTGACTATTACCTATACTGACAACGTTGAAAAGAAAACTAAAAAGGAAACGGGGGTTGCTTTGTCAGAAACCCTCGGCAATCTTGGCGTGGCAAAAGATAAAATTGCGGCGATAAAAATTGATAACCAGGATCAGTCTGGCTGGGTGTTTTGGCTGGTCAATCTTCTGCCGTTTCTTGGTCCGTTGGCCTTGATTGGTTTCTTTTTGTGGTTTATGACGCGGCAGGTGCGCGGAGCGGGGATGCAGGCCATGAGCTTTGGACAGTCTCGGGCACGGATCACTGATCCTGCAGACAAAAATTCACGGGTAACTTTCAAAGATGTGGCCGGAGCCAAAGAGGCAAAAGAAGAGTTGGCGGAAATCGTGGATTTTTTGCGCAATCCAAAAAAGTTTCTGGACATTGGAGCGCGTATTCCAAAAGGCATTTTGCTGATGGGGGCACCAGGCACCGGCAAGACCTTGCTGGCTCGAGCCGTGGCGGGCGAGGCTGGGGTAGCCTTCTTTTCTATTTCGGGTTCGGAATTTGTGGAAATGTTTGTGGGTGTGGGAGCCTCACGCGTGCGTGACCTTTTCAAATTGGCCAAGACCGCCGCGCCCGCCATTATATTTATAGATGAGATAGACGCCGTCGGGCGCGTGCGCGGCGCGGGTATGGGAGGCGGCAATGACGAACGCGAGCAGACTCTCAACCAAATTCTCGTGGAAATGGATGGCTTCGAACCAATGAAAAAGTAATCATCATGGCCGCTACCAATCGCCCCGATGTCCTTGATCCCGCCCTCCTCCGACCGGGCCGTTTTGATCGTCGTGTGACGATTGATTTACCCGATCGTGATGACCGCTTGGCTATTTTAAAAATCCACGCTCGTGAAAAACCTTTCGGCGAAGACGTCAATCTTGATGTCATTGCAGAGCGTACCCCTGGCTTTTCTGGTGCTGACCTTTACTCTTTGATGAATGAGGGAGCTATTCTCGCAGCGCGTGAAAATCGCACCAAAGTTGCGCAGTTTGATCTCATTCGTTCAATCGAAAAAGTGATGCTCGGACCTGAGCGTCGCAGCCATCTCCTTTCTAAAAAAGAAAAAGAGCTCACAGCCTACCACGAAGCTGGGCATGCACTCGTGGCTTCCATTTTGCCTTTTGCCGATCCAGTGCATAAAGTTTCTATCATTTCTCGTGGACGAGCAGCGGGCTACACTTTGAAATTGCCGATTGAAGATAAAAGAATGCAATCGAAAAATGAATTTTTGGATGATATTGCAGTGTCACTCGGAGGCTATGTCGTGGAGAAAACTATTTTCGGTGATCTCACCACAGGCTCTTCAAATGATTTGCAGGTCTCGACTGCTCTCGCTCGCGACATGGTCACCAAATACGGTATGTCTGACAAGATAGGCCCAATCGCTTTGGAAGGATCAGTCGGAGGTAGCCGGGCTATGTTTGGCAGAGGAGTAGAAGAGAAAGAATACTCAGAAAATGTCGGCTCAACTATTGATGATGAAGTTTCCAAAATTATGAATCAAGCCTACGACCGTGCGCTGGCTATTATTACCGAGCATCGTAAAGTACTTGACGCTATTTCTGCTGACCTCGTCGAACGTGAGACTATCGAACGTGATGACTTTGAAAAGATTTTGGTGGCCAATGGAATTGTGCCAAAGAAGAAGTTGGATTTGGAACATCTGGCCTAAAATACAAAACCCTTGTGGTGCGCGTGCTAGGGATCGAACCTAGGACCACCGAGGTATAAGCTCGGGGCTCTACCAACTGAGCTACACGCGCATAAACTTTCACTTTTCGAGTACTGAAACAGTTTATAGTATAGGGCTTTTTTCAGCAAATGAGCTATCTCGGAAAGACATCCGTCAGCTCGTCTGAATTGTAGAATTGGAGAGCGAGGCCGCCGAAGCTGTAGGTCGTGCCGTCTATGGTTATTTCTGCACCACCGACTTGCGGATTGGCATTGGGGGTGGAGTGCTCAAAGCCGATATTGAAAAGAGTCGCCAGGATGCCGACTTGTTTTGAAATGTCGAAACCGGCGGCTCGCCATTGGTTTTCGAGCTCGCGCATATTGAGGGCGGCGTAAAGATAGGAATAATAACGGTTGTGCTGATCGGTCATGCGGGTGAAGCGTTCAGTCTCGATGCTGGAAGTCGCTGTGGTGCTCGAAGTCGCAGCGGTGTTCGATGTTTGCTCGGAAACCTGGTTTGAGGCTTGAACAGAAAAATCTAGGAGATGTTCATATTTTTTGCCAGGATAAAAAGGGGAAGTGGTCGACGCGAGATTATTTTCAATCTGCAAAGCGGTCTCTGGCTTGATGCCGGCCACTCCCCATGAAAATTGGGTCATAGACCCGAGGATTTTCAGTGGATCAAAAAACTTTTTAAAAGATTCGCGGTCGGTATAAAAAAGTCGCATTTGCTCGACCATAATAACCGAAACAATCATCCGGGAAGAGATATCTGTCTGGCTGGAAACTTTTGCAATCACTGAGGTGTCTTTGACAATAGCGGCCTTAAAGGCTTGCCACTCGGCACTCTGAGCCCAGGCGCAAGTATTGTCTGTCGAGCAGTTCTGGATGGAGCCACTTTTTTGACCATTTTGCATGGCTTTTTGAAAATAGCTGCTTTGTAAATCAATAATCCCGGCGGTATTTGTCCAACCCAGTGAGACAGCAATATAGCCAGCTGTTAAGAAAAAACCAATAACAGCGAAAATATAAATAAAAATGTGAATGATTTTCAGGGTGATTTTTTTAGGAGTTTTTTCCATTTATTTTATTTGACGTGTATGTTACGTGTGCAGATTAACACAAATTTTTGATGACACAAAATCTAAGGTAGAGGTATGTGTATTTTCTCAATATGTAATATAAAGCATAAAAACTAAAACGCGGTAAAATGCGTCTACCTGTTACTGTCGTTACGGCTTTTATTCAAAATGAATAGAATCTTGATCGGCTAGTGCTTTGGCAAGAAGAGGATAGGTCTTTAAGCTAGTATCTTGCTCTACGAGTCGAGTGGCTTCAGTGCGAGCAGCCTCGACCATTTTGATATTTTTTAAGGCTTCCATGGCTATGTCGGTGATACCCCATTGTTTGCCCGTGTATAGAACACCCGCCCCGCGCAAAGCCAAATCCATTTCGGAAAGTTCAAAACCATTTTTGGCGGTGATCAAAGCCTTGAGACGATCGACGGTGGACTCGCTTTTACTTTCGGTAAAGACATAGCAATAGGCTTGATGGTTGCTGCGGATGACCCGTCCGCGGAGCTGGTGGAGCTGAGAAAGTCCAAAACGCTCGGCTCCCTCGATGACAATGATAGTGGCATTGGGGACATTGACCCCTACTTCTACGACGGAAGTGGAAACGAGAATATCAAGGCGGTGCTCAGAAAAATCACGCATCACTTTTTCCTTCTCGACAGGTTTCATTTTGCTGTGCATGATACCGATGCGATGGTGTGGAAAAACGTCTTTTTTTAAACGGGCGGCTTCGGTTTTGACGGATTTAGCCTGGAGGGATTGTTCTTTGTCTGGATCTGGCTCGTCGATGCGCGGGCAAATGACATAGGCTTGTCGGCCGGCCGCCAGCTCGCCGCGGATTTTTTCATAGGT
This sequence comes from Candidatus Paceibacterota bacterium, assembly GCA_028714275.1. NCBI lineage: Bacteria > Bacillati > Minisyncoccota > Minisyncoccota bacterium. The sequence goes on along the minus strand of JAQTMP010000050.1, from coordinate 170 downwards.
GCCGGCGCGTTTGCCTGGCGACACGATTTCCGTCACCACCGGCCTGCGGCCGGCCGGCATCTGGTCTAACAAGGTCAAATCAAGATCTCCGTACAGAGTCAGAGCCAGGGTACGGGGGATTGGGGTAGCCGTCATTGAAAGTAAGTGTGGCACTGCCGCGGAAGTCCCCA
>JAQTMP010000049.1 GCA_028714275.1 Candidatus Paceibacterota bacterium | reverse complement strand
CCAGCAGCTCCTTCGTTGAAAGTTGAAAGCATGAAAGGAATGCCGTTGATAGTCTGATTTTCTACTCGAAGGTCACTTTGAGGAATCGCCTGCAAACAATCATCCTTTCTCAGGCCAGTGACCGTGCCTACTGAAATATTGCCACCCACAAAATTGGTATGCGGAATAAAACCTGTTGGAAAAGCAAAAGTTGGAGACTGTGCTGCTTTAAGAGTCAAAAAATCTGGGTACTGAAAACTAATTCCCGAACCGACATATTTTTTCCAATCCCAACTCGTGGGAGAAAGAGATGAGTCCCCCACAGACACGACTGAATTTCCTCTAATAACAAAACTCTCCGTATGCTTATCATTTTGAAAACGCGCGTCAGAGATCACCGATATGACACCCTTGGATATAGAGAGACTGTCGAAATCTCCATGTGGATTGTTGTTGTGACCATACATCAAAGCTGACAATACAGAAGGTTGATCATTAACATTCAAGACAGGGTACAACGTCGCCTGATAGCCCGCGCCTACACAACCAACTACCACTACGGCATCATCCTTGCCGTCGGCATTGAGATCACTCCAATATGCCCCATCTATCGAACAGTGAAAAGATTGATCATTTTTGCCATTTACAAAAACTAGACTGCCGTACTTGGTATTTTTTAATTTATCAAAAGTGAGTGAGCCGGTGGTTGGACCTGCCTGGCCAGAGCGAGTGCCTCCATCGCCACCGGCTCCATTCCCCGTCGAGCTTCCCGTCACCGCTACCACTTTGTCCCCAGGTGTGACTGGAGAATTGTTTACATACCGAATATCGGTACTGCTGCCAGTCTGGCCAAGCTCCGCCTGAGAAATATCTGGCGCTTTTGGAGTACTGATTTTTTCCACTAAAAAATACCCTCCTATCAAAAGCACGAAAGCGGCCACAATGACCAGCGCTGTATTGAGAAGGGTGAAGCCTTGAGATTTAGAATAAAACATAGTCACTTGCTTTTAATTTTTATATTGATATCATCATAGCATATTTGGGGTTTCCCATGTTCCCACTCGAGAGAGCGGGAAAATTTTTAGCATACAACTAGCGTTGTATTAAGATGTGGTTTCAGATTAAGACTATGTTGATGTCTTTGTCTAAGCATGGTACTATTTTTTCAATGTCAAAAATCAAAATAGCACTGATTGGGGTGGGAAATTGTGCAAGTTCGCTTATTCAAGGCATTGAATATTATACAGATAATCCTAATGCTAGTGGTTTAATGTATAGGAAAATTGGAGGATACATGATCTCAGATATAGAAGTTGTCATGGCTATTGATGTAGATTCACGAAAGGTTGGTAAAGATATTTCAGAAGCAATCTTGTCTGAGCCAAACTGTACAAAAAATTTTTCAAAGGTTCCTAACAAAGGTGTTGTTGTAAAAATGGGGAATGCTTTAGATGGGGTTGCTGACCATATGAAAGATTTGATTAAAATTGACCATAGCCAAATTTCAGTTAATGTTGTAGCTGAACTCAAAAAATCAAAGGCTGATATCTGTATTTGCTATTTACCAGTAGGCAGTTCAAAAGCGCTTCAATAAATTTTTTAGCAACAAAGAGACCGAGGCCTGTACCCATAATGTTGGTTTTATTGGCATCAGGTGCACGAGTAAATTTTTCAAAAAGACGAGGAAGGACTTCGGGTAGTATACCCACCCCTGTGTCAGAAATAGTAATGAGAATTTTAGGTTTGGCCGAAACTTTATCAGCCATCATACTAGACTCCACTCTCTTGATCCAAACATGAATACCGCCCTTTGGGGTATACTTTACTGCATTGTCAATAATATTGCTGATGACCTGCTTAATCTTGACTTTGTCGGCATTGACCATGAATGTGGCCGTAGGTGACACACTGGTAGTGGAAATCACACCAGCAACGTCCTGATGACTATCCACGTCAAAATCAAGCGTAAGCTTAGCTGTTTCAATAGTAGGACGAAGCTCAGACACCACAGTACACACAAGCTCCTTCAAATCAAAGAGAGAGAAATCATACTCCATTCTTCCCTGCTCGATACGTGAGACATTTAAATAGTCATTAACCAAGACAACTAAACCCTGAGTGGACTCAAACATTTTCTGAACGGCATCCTTGACTTGATCGTTAATTGAACCAAAGTCTCCTTCAAGAATAAGTGAAGCGTAACCTTTTACAGCAGAGAGTGGACCACGAAGCTGATGAGATGCCAGTGATACAAATTCTGACTTCTGCTGGTCAAGCTCTTGTAGACTCTCGTTGGTTTTTTCAAGTTCCTCAGCAAGGTGTTCTATTTTTTCTCTATTGGCCACTTCCTTGTATACGCCTTTAATTATAAGGTAAGAGAAGATTGTCACAGCCAAGAGAATTATGGCGTTCATCGTCAAACTTTTTGTGTTATTTGATGTAAATATTTGAACAAAGAGAATGACAATTAAGACGAGTGAGAAAATTTCCGTCGTAATGACTTTTATATTAAATAATCTGAATCTAAGTATTGCAACGAAAATAGAAACTACAAGGATTAAGCTAAAAAGCGGGCCGAGCCACGTGTAGTCAAAAATTCTAAAGAAAGGTAAGAATAAGTCTGTGATTAAACCGAGAGAAGCAGAAACTAATGATCCAATAAAAATAGAGAGGACCTGCTCTTTAACTGAGTGTTCCGTTGCATGTTTATACTGCAAAAACAAAACAATGAAACTAGAGATAAAATAAAGCGAAAGGATACCTTGATAAAACATGTATCCTGCACCTAGAGAATATTGAATACCTATTCCTTGACTAACAATCCACTGCGTAAAAAATAGAAAATAACTAACAACAAAAAATGGGATTATGGTGACCCACAAAAACCTGATCCTTTTAAAAAGGGGGGTTGGAAAATAGGAACTGAAATAGAATAAGACAACTGATATAAAAAGGGCGGAAGTGTGTGTCATACCCAGCCAGTTTATATTTGGCAAAATAGTAGAAGTATAGAAAGCTATAATTGAAAAACTCCATGAGAGGTCAACTATCAAAACTACGCCAATTGCATTATTTATACCCTATGCTATACTCTCCTCACTGATGCAAGTTATAGTCTCCGCACTACCTTATATACAGATTGTATTGGCCGTACTGCTCACAGTCGCCATTCTCATCCAACACTCTGACGCAAGTACAGGCGCGGCTTTTGGTGGTGGCGATAGTGCCACTCTCCATCACACCCGACGAGGACCTGAGCTGGTTATTTTCGTAGCCACTATTGTCCTAGCTGTCCTATTTGTCGCATCATCGGTCGCCGCTCTCTTGATCTAGTCCCAAATACAGCCCACGCCGTTTAAATTTCCTCATTTTACTCATTACTCCTTTACGCCTTACTTTTTAATTAAATGCGTCTCAAAATCTCAAAAGCCTTCGCTAGTTTTTCCCTGACTGAAAAAGTTATTTTCGGGATTTTTGCCGTGGCTTTGGTGATTAGTACGGCGGTCATCTTGTGGAATATCAACAACCAATTTATGACTGAAGTGCCAGTCTCCGGTGGCACCATTCAAGAAGGAATCGTAGGCTACCCTCGTCTGATCAATCCTCTTTTTACTTATACCGACGCCGGCAATGACCTTACCTCGCTTATCTATTCCGGCTTGATGAAAGCCAACCCTGACGGGACTCTTTCACCAGACCTGGCCAAATCCTACAGCGTTTCAAAAGACGGTCTGACCTATTCTTTTATTCTGAAAAACAATCTCACTTTCCAAGACGGTACCCCTCTCACTACAGACGACGTCGAATTCACTATTCAAAAAGCCACTGATCCTGCCCTCAAAAGTCCAAAGGCTGCCAATTGGGATGGAGTTGTCATAGACAAAATCAGTCCAACTGAAATTCATTTCATTTTGAAAAAACCTTATTCGCCCTTTTTAGAAAACACCACTCTTGGTATTTTGCCTCAGCATATTTGGAAAGATATTGATGATGACCTTTGGCCTATCAGTATTTTCAATCAAGAACCCATCGGCTCAGGCCCGTACCGCATAAAAACTACCAGTAAAAACAAGTCCGGCCTCTATCAGTATTACCATCTCGTTCCTTTTGCCCAATACTCTCTAAGCAGGCCGTACATCAGCAACCTTATCATCCGCTTTTACACAAGTGACCAAGCTTTAATTGAGGCTTATAAAAAGGGTGAAATTGACACTCTAGATGGGATTACGGCGGATGAGGCTCAATCACTAGTGAAAACTGGGGCCCATGTTTTGACTACCCCTCTTCCACGAATCTTTGGCATTTTCTTCAACCAAAACCAAGCCACCGTGCTGGTAAATAAAGAGGTGCGTCAGGCCTTAAACATAGCCATCGACCGTACGGCTCTGATAAACACTGTTTTGGATGGCTATGGCATACCTGCTACCGGGGCCGTGCCAGACCTTTCTACAAACATTCCCGCCAATGGTCTTGCCAGCTCAACGGCTGACACGGCCTCTTCAACCCAGGACCAATTGATAGCCCAGGCTCGGGATATTCTCACCAAAGCTGGTTGGAAACCGGACGCAAACGGTATCATGACCAAACAAATAAAAAATGGAAAGCAGACAAGCACTCAAGTGCTCCGTTTTTCCATTTCTACTTCTGACGCACCAGACTTAAAGCAAACGGCTAGCATTGTGCAGAATATCTGGAGACAGGTGGGGGCAGACGTCAGCGTCAAAGTTTTTAATCTTTCTGATCTAAACCAAAGCGTGATCCGTCCTCGCAATTATGATGCCTTGCTTTTTGGAACGGCAATCGGTAGAGACATGGACCTCTTTGCCTTCTGGGATTCTTCTCAGCGCAACGATCCAGGTTTAAATATCGCTCTCTATGCCAACCCGAAAGTAGACAAGCTTCTCGAAGATGCCAGAGCCACTTCAGATACCGCAGTGCGCAACAATGACTACGCTCTTTTTGAAAAACAAA
>JAQTMP010000048.1 GCA_028714275.1 Candidatus Paceibacterota bacterium | reverse complement strand
TCGCACCCAGCTACGCCATCGACCAGGACGGCAATAAATACACCACCAGCGTGCCCGCATCAGGCTGGGTCATGCCACCCGGAACCAGTTCCCCGCCTTTGCCCGCTGGAACCACATCGAATGGCTGGGCGCGCGATCAATCCGGAAACACCTGACATGTCCCTCATCAAGTCACGTCAGACGGGCTTCACCCTCATCGAAATGATGGTGACCATCGCCATCGCCGCCCTCCTCGGCCTGATGGTCGTGCCCAATCTGGTGAGCATGGTCGATTCCGGCAAAACCTCGGTGCTGGTCAACAAGTTTCCACAAGACGTGGCCTGGGCGCGCAATCAGGCGGTGACCACGCAGCAGCCGGTCACCATCACCCTTGGGGCAAACAACACCTGCACCTGGAGCACTAGTGTGGGCGGAACGGTGATTGCGGAGCACTCAATGTCACCAACCCAAATCGCCAACAGCTACCCGGGCATTACCTGCAGCATCACCGGCGGCAACACGCAGACGCTCACTTTCGATAGCCAAGGCTTCATCAACACCGCGCCCACCATCACCGTGACTGCTGCGCAAGGCCAGACCTGGACGCTGCAGGTACTCGCCTCGGGCAGTGTGATTCTCAACGCCAACACCGCATCATGACGCGCCTATTCACCTCCCCTGCCCGCGCCGCAATGCATCAGGCCGGGATGTCGCTCATCAGCGTGCTGGTCGCCATCGTCGTTTTCAGTTTAGGCATGCTCAGCATCGCCTCGCTTTACAGCCTGGCCGTACCTGCCGTCACCAGCAACCAATACGCCACCGACACCGCTGCCTTCGGCAACCAATTCTGGGCATTGGTGCAAGCCAACCCAGCGGTAGTCGGTCAATTGGCGGCAGGCACTTCTACCTACACATCGAGCACGTCGGGCTCTGCCCCGCCAGCGTTACAGCCCTTTCTCGCCAATGTATTCAGCAATCCCGCAACCATGCTGCCCAATGCCAAGGTCACCATCACCCCCGGCCCCGATGCGCAAGGCAACGCCTGCAGTGCCGCTTCCTGCGGCCTCGGTTTGCAAATCCAGTGGAGCAACGTCGGGGGCGCCAATAGCGGCAACGCCTTGCGCACACAGAACTACAACTTCCAGCTGGGGTTTTGACATGCGACACCTCTGCCAGCGTTCTACGGCCACACATCAGCGCGGCCTGAGCCTTGTCGAATTGATGATCGCCCTGGTGATCGGGCTGATTTTTTCCATCGCCATCCTGGTGGTGCAATCATCGCTGACCAAGCAGAACGTCCAGATGTCGGACGTCTCGCAGCGTGACGATCAGGCCCGCGCCGCGCTCAACCTCGTCACCCGCGACCTCAGCAATGCTGGCTTCATGCTGGGCGGCGTACAGCCCGCATGCAGTGCCACACTGGCCTACGACAACGCAGGGGCCATGCCCGGTGTGTTCAACCAGTACCCCGTGTCGGCCGTATCGCAAACCACATCCCCGGCGCTGCCCACGGCCAGCGCGCAGCCCGCGCTGGCACCCACCTCCTACACCGCCACACCCACAGACATGCTCAGCATTTACGTGGCAAAAAGCGGCGTGGCTCCGCAGCCAGCCGGCGCGGCGATGACCTTAATCAATAGCACCCTGGTGAATGCCGCCCCAAATAAGGGATCAACTAACAGTGGACCTGTCGTCACGACACAACTACCGCTGAACAGCGTCACCGGAATCAATGGCGGCATGGTGGGTTACTTGCGCTTTTTTCTGAGAAACGGCCAACAGGCCCCTCAATGGGTCTGCATCCGCGTGCCGATCGTGGGCGCTGCGAACACTCAGACACCAAATCCGATTAACAGCCTTGACCCAACCCTGTTTCCAAGCAACGGTTACAGCGGATTCAATTCCGCACTGCAATCAGAGAAATTCTTGGCCAATGGCGTCGATCTTTCCAACGCCTACTTTCCGGCGCCGACACGGTTTTATCTCCCCTTTCATGACCCGGCCAACAAAGATCGGATCTTGGTGGTGTATTACATCGCCCTGTCCAATCCAGGCGCTGCGCCGGGAACTGCGGGCAACTATCCCATGCTCATGCGAAGCGAAATCAACGCGCTTAATGACCAAATCATCACGCCCCCAACTCCCGTCGCCGCAGGTGTGGTGAGCCTGCAGATCTTGTTTGGCGTGGATGAAACCAACTCAGGCGCAATTACCAATTACCTGAACTGGAGTGACGTGGTGAGCAATCACTTCACGGGCAGCGTGCGTAGCGTGCTGTTTGGAATCATTTCCAAAACATTGCACAGCGACCCCAAGTACAACGCCCCCAGCGCAATCAACATCATGCCGACAACAGCAACTTTGCCAAGCACCGGGCCCGTGGCCTCTGACAGTTTCAAGCCTTATAACGTGCCCAGCGCATACGCAAATGATCGATTTTCCGTGCTGCAGTCGGAAGTTGCCGTGAGGAATCAAATATGGCCGCGCTGAAAGCGCCCTTGCAGCGCAAACCCCAGCGGTCCCCTGAGCAGCAAGGCTATGTGCTGCTGCTCACCCTCATCACCCTGCTCGTGCTCTTATTCGGCGTGTTGTTCACCATGCGCGGCGCGGCGCTGCAAACCGTGATGACTGGCAATACCGTGCAACGGCAAAAGGACGTACAGGCCAGCGACATTGCCCTGCGGGTGATTCAGCAAACGCTAACCAACGCCTCGAACAACGCGGGCGGTGTGGCTCTCGAATACATCTCACCGCAGCCCGCCTGGTTTTCCTCACCCTCAAACAGCACTGCAGCTTGGTGGCCAACCCCCAGTGCGACCTACTGGACGCAAGCGATCAACGCTGGAACCGCCTATTCGGTGCCCCTCCCGGCAGGAACGTCTGCTCATGCCTGGGCTCTTGTCGTGTCTGCCAATCTACCCCCAGACTCCGCAGGCTGCTCCTTCTACGACATCTTCATTCACACGATAGAAGCGAACAACGTCACCGCAGCCAACACCGAAGCCCTGTTCAAACTTTGCTCGTGAGCATCATGAAATCCCATATCCGTTCAGCAGTCTCTCTCTCGGTCTCTTTGGCACTGATGCTCTCGCCCTTTGCCACAGCACCTAGCGAGGCCCAAACGACCGGTACGCCTGACCGCCCGCAAATCGTCATCGCCATCGGCAACTCGCAGTCGATGGACGGCGACCTCAGCGGCGCCATCATGACCGGATCGGGCAATCTCTCCAGCGGCCTGACCAGCCTGTACAACAGCAGTTCGCCGGTCAACTACTCAGTGCCCTCCGGCTTCACACCGCCGATGACCCCGAGCCAGACCGCCTCGGCGCCCTATACCTACAACAACAACGGCACCCTGGTGGACAACGGCGCCAGCCGACTGAATGTGGCCAAGGCCGGTCTATCCTCGGTGCTCAGCCAGTATCTCCCCAGCATGGACTTTGCGCTGGAAGACTATTCAACCTCGGGGACGAGCCTTTACACCACTTGGGTGTATTACATGTCACCGAGCGGCGGTTTCACTTTCGCCAACAGTCTGCCGACCAACGGTTTCACCAGCTACGCGGCTTACCAGAGCTTTAATGCAGCGAATCCGAATGCCTCCCCCCCACCCACGCGCTGGGTCAATAACCCCTGTTACAAATACGGCAGCGCCTCGTCTTCGGTCAAGAGTTACTGCACTAGTTTGTCGAAATCCGGCTTGTATGGCAGCAGCGCGAGTTCCGCTGCCAGCACGCTGTCAGGCAATCAATACATGCAGATCGGCGCCTCTAGCGACGACCCGAACGTGAACGACGTGCTCTATTCGAATGGGAACTCAGGACTATTCGTGTCATACAACGGGCCCAATCCGGCGTCACCCTATCCACCAAATTTCAGCCTTAACGACTACGAAAACGGCTCGATTTACGTTTCCTACGCTAGCACTTCCCCCAAACAAGGCACATATGGCAACTTTGGCACCAGTCCGACAAATGCTGGCTATGTGCCGTACTCGCCTCAAGTGGTCTTTGCCCAGCGCGGCTTTGGCTACTACGTGCAAAGCCTCAACGCGACCGGCGGCAACCAGGTCGTTTCCATGACCAATCTGGGCACAAATCCCAGCACATCTGCAGTCAACACGGCACTGACGCCTTTCACCACAGCGTTAAAGCCAGAGACCAACAATTCATCGTCCAGCGAGATCAAGGCGCTGGCCTATCAGTCTCCGACGGCGGGGCTGGTGCAGGGCGCGGGCAATGTGTTGAGTAATCTCACCCCTTCTTGCGCAGGTCAATACGTCATTTTGGTGACGGATGGCCTGCCAACGATGGACTTGAACGGCAATAACTGGCCGCCGCTGGGCAGCGCTGCGGGACAGGGTTATGGGGTCAATGCCGCGTTCTATGGCATTGCAGGCGACTCCAACCACGGTATCAACGACGATAGCGGCAACGTTCCCAGCGGTCAGACCCAGGGTGGCTTGGACAGCAGCAAGACCAATGACCAAGCGCTGATCGACACCATCACCGCCATTCAGGCGCTGAACAAAAAGGGCATCAAGACCTATGTCGTCGGCCTTGGCGCGGGTGTGGACGCCAACGCGAATCCCGCAGCCAATTACGCCCTCAACGCCATGGCCATTGCCGGTGGCACGGGGACGGAATACCCGGCAAATAATGTGAGCGCATTCAACGCAGCTCTGGGAAGCATCGCCGCACAGATTTTCGGCACTATCAACGTATCCGCACCAGTGGCGCCGTCACGCCTGCCAGCTGGTGGGCTGATTTATACCGCGACCTCCAACAACAACTCAGGTGAGTTAGCCGGGCATGTTCAGGCTTTCCGCACCGTTGCTGCACCGACCACAGGCGCCAGTGCCCCCATCGGCACGGCAAGCGGCCCTGCGCTTTGGGACGTGGGCGATCCGCAATACGGACTCATGACGGCGGCGAATCGGCAGGCCAATCTGTATTCCACCGTGTCGGCAAATAGTGGAACGGCACGCTCTGTTGCGACTCTTGCACAAATGGGCGCAGCTTCAGGCACCTACTCTGACCAAGCGGCTTTCGGAT
>JAQTMP010000047.1 GCA_028714275.1 Candidatus Paceibacterota bacterium | reverse complement strand
GGCAGATCCAGCAGCTCGGGCTTTAAAAACATGAGCACCAATCCGTCAAACATCCAGCCAGTAGTTCCACTCACCTCGATCCAGCATTATTTTTTGCTGGCTATTACTGCAGGCACAGCCTTGCTGACTTTTTTTATTTTTCAACCCTTCTTGGCCTCTTTTTTGCTGGCGGCCACCGCTCGTATCATCGTTTACCCTGTTTTCAAGAGGCTTGAAAAATTTTTCCATTCAGGGGTAGTGGCCTCTCTCGTGACGGTAGCCTTGCTGCTGATCGTGATCTTGTTGCCAGTCACTTTGCTGGGTTTTGAGGCTGTCCGCGAAGCTATTGATATGTATACCAAGGCTTCCAGTGGATCTGGGTCCATCACAATTTTTCTTGATCAGCTGATCAATCTTCACATCCGCCCATATTTACCTTTCGCTACGCTCAATGCTACTCAGTACATCAACAATTTATCGCAATGGTTTATCGGCAACTTTGGAACATTTTTTTCCAACACTTTTGGTATCGGCTTCAAACTTTTCTTGGCCCTCTTTGCTTCTTTCTATTTTTTAAAAGACGGCCGCAAGTTTCTTTCGACTCTCAATACGCTCAGTCCTTTGCCTGATGAGCACAACGCTTCCATTGCCAAGGTTTTGCGTAGGACGATCATGTCGGTAATAGTCGGATCCTTGGTGGTGGCCATTGTGCAGGGTGTTTTGGCCGGCATAGGGTACAGCATTTTCGGAGTGCCAAGCGCTGCTCTTTGGGGAGCTTTGACCGGAATCATGTCGTTGGTGCCCGGCTTCGGCACCTCCTTGGTTTTTGTACCGATCATTGTTTCGCTTTTCTTTTTTGGATCAAAAGGGGCGGCCCTCGGTCTGGCTATCTGGGCGGCGCTGGCGGTAGGCATGATTGACAATTTTATGGTGCCAAAGCTCATTGGCCGAGGAATCAATATTCATCCTCTTTTAACGCTTTTTGCTATTTTAGGCGGCATCAGCTTCTTTGGTCCGGAAGGTTTTTTGCTCGGGCCGCTTGTTTTGAGTCTCTTCATTGCTCTCTTGGATCTTTCAAAAGGCCACGGTAGTAGTCTTGCTTAATATCTATGTTAAAAAAGCCTTCGAGGATTACAGTTGTGACCCACGGAGGTTTTTTTCATCCGGATGATGTTTTTTCAGTAGCCGTCTTGAAGTTGCTTTTAGAAAAATTTAAATTGATCCGCAGTCGCGACCTAAAATATATTTCTGAGGCGGATTATGTAGTAGATGTTGGAGGAGTTTATGACCCTAAGAAAAAAAGATTTGATCATCATCAGGAGGGAGGTGCTGGAAAACGGGACAATGGGATACCCTATGCCTCCTTTGGTTTGGTGTGGAAAGAGTACGGGCAAAAAATCACCGGCTCAGAAAAGGTAGCGGCTTTGATTGATGAAATGCTGGTCCAACCCATTGACGCTATGGACAATGGCAAGATGATAGTCAGACCAATCTTTGGATCAGTCATGCCATACACTATAGAGGATATGTTTTTTGCATATGAGGCTGAGGTAGAATCAGATCCTTCCAATCCAAAAATCTACGATCAGATTTTTGCCAAAGTTTTGGACATGGCTTTGACGGTGCTGCGTTTGGAAATCAAAAAGGCTCAGCACAAAGTCAGTGACAATCAAAAGGTGCGCAAAATCTACACGGCGTGGCAAGCCCAAGGGGGCGATCCGCGTCTGATGATTTTGCCGTCGCGGACCCGTTTTTTTGCCAAAGATTTCCCTAAGTTGCTTTTTGTGGTATACAAAGATGCCAACGATCATTGGTCGATCAAGGGAGTGAGCGCTGAATCAGACGCAGACACCTTTGCTCGCCGAAAATATTTTCCAGCCGCATGGGCGGGGAAAAAAGATGCGGAGCTGGCTTCAGTGACAGGGGTGCCAGACGCTCTTTTTTGCCACAACGGACGTTTTATCGCTGTAGCCAAAAGCAAAAAAGGCGCCCTTGAGTTGGCGCGGCTCGCCTTGCAGTAGTTTTTATTTATTTTTTTACTTTTTACTTAATTACTTTTTAATCCTATGGCTTTTATCGACGAACTTTCATTTCATATTAAAGCAGGACGCGGAGGCGACGGGGTGGTGCGCTGGCTGCATGAAAAAGGCAAGGAATTTATGGGACCAGCTGGGGGCGATGGGGGACGTGGAGGAGATGTCTATGTCCGAGCGGTCAGTGACCTCGGCCTGCTTTTGCGCTATCGAAATAAAAAAGAGTTTGAAGCGGAAAATGCGGGACACGGTTTTAAGAGAAGCATGCATGGAAAAAATGGTGAGGATTTGTATATTGATTTACCGGTTGGATGTATTGTGACCAACATCTCTCCTTTGTCTGAGACAAATGCTACTACCGCTGAGACCAGTATTTCTTTAGAAGAAGTGGGACAGACGACGCTGATTTTAAAAGGTGGTCGCGGCGGCTTTGGGAACGAACATTTCAAAGCCTCGACCAACGTCAAGCCGATGGAATCAACCGAAGGAAAAGATGGGGAAGAGGCGGATTTTCATATCGAACTAGAGTTGATTGCCGCGGCCGGTTTTGTGGGTCTGCCAAATGCGGGCAAGTCGAGTCTCTTAAATGCGTTGACCAATGCCAATGCTAAAATCGGCAGTTATCAATTTACCACTCTTGAGCCAAACCTCGGCGCCCTCTACGAATTTGTGTTGGCTGATATCCCTGGGCTGATCGAGGGCGCCTCCGAAGGCAAAGGCCTCGGACATAAATTTTTGCGTCATATCAAGCGCACGCGGATGCTTTTTCATTGTGTGTCGCTGGAAAGTGAAACGGCCACCGAAATGAAAAGAGCTGCCGAAAAAATGGCGGAAGACTATAAGACAGTTCGCGCTGAGCTGGCCGCTTTTGATCCGACTCTTGTGGCAAAGCCGGAATATATTATTTTTACTAAAACAGACTCGCTCGATCACAAGGTTGCTCAAGAAAAAATAAAGGTTTTCTCACAAATCATTAAAAAAATGCCGCACGCCTTTGAAGTTTCTATTCTGGATAACGAAGCGGTCAAAAAGTTGAGTCAGGATTTGGTGGGGATTTTGAGGGAGGCGTAGGTTTCGTATAATCCTAAACATTAAGGATCCGACTACGCCTTTTTATCGATATGTAATATAAAGCATAAAAATTATGTCTTATATTACATATCGGGAAAAAGTCTCCATACTCCCACACTCTCCATACTGGGATTTAAAAGATATGCTATAATCTCGCGCATGAATCCCATGAATCCGGAGCCAAAATCAGCCGCGGAAAACAAGGCGCCCGCGGCGGCCGCGGGCGCAACTCTCAAATACCTCCCCACCATCGGCCTTGAAATTCATGCTGAGCTTAAAACAACAACCAAAATGTTTTGCGGTTGTCTCAACAACCCCGACGAGGAGCACCCAAACTACAATGTTTGTCCAATCTGTATGGGTCACCCAGGCACGCTCCCGGTCATCAATAAGCAGGCTGTCAAACACGTCCTCAAAATGGGCACGGCCGTCGGAGGCACGCTCGCTGACTTTACCGAATTCGACCGCAAAAACTATTTCTATCCAGATATTCCAAAAGGCTACCAGATCAGCCAGTACAAATTTCCACTGGTGACAGGCGGCTCGCTCGCAGGGGTCGAATTGACGCGGGTGCACCTAGAAGAAGACACCGCGACTTCAAAACACGATCAGGGGGATTTTTCCCAAGTAGATTTCAACCGCGCCGGAGTCCCTTTGATGGAGCTAGTGACGGAGCCTGTTATCCATAGCGCTGAGCAGGCGGCAGATTTTGCCAAAGAGCTGCAGACTTTGCTCCGCTATCTAGGAGCCGGTGATGCGAACATGGAAAAAGGGGAGATGCGGGTGGAGGCCAATATTTCAGTGGCGCTTGCTGATGAGAATCCAGCCAAGGGTCTAGATGTCCCAGCCAAAAAGTTTGGCACCAAAGTCGAAGTCAAAAACCTAAACTCTTTTCGAGCAGCTGAACGCGCCATCACTTATGAAATTGCTCGACACATAGATCTGCTCGAGCGCGGAGAAAAAATAATTCAGGAGACACGCGGCTGGGATGAAAATAGTCAGAAAACTTTTTCGCAGCGTGTCAAAGAGGATTCACATGACTACCGATATTTTCCTGATCCAGATTTGCCAAAATTAAAACTTTCCGAAGCGCCAGAATTTTCCAAAGAAAATCTCAAAAAAGAATTACCCGAGCTGCCATGGGAAAAGCGCGCGCGTCTCAAAAATGATTTTGGCCTCAAAGACGACGATGCCGATATGTTTGTCAAAAACGAAATGTACGGAAAGTTTTTTGATTTAGTTGTAAAAAATGTAGATTTAAATAAAAACAAAGAGGTGACCAAAAAAGCGATCACCCTTGCAGCCAACTATATTGCTTCAGACGTAGCCGGATTTATAAAAAATACAGACATAAAAAATATTCCTGTATCTAACGAAGCTTTTGCCAAGCTCATGCTCATGTTGGCTGAAGGAAAGCTTTCTTCTCGCGCCGGCAAGGATATTTTAAAAATTATGTTTGAAAAAGGAGGTGACCCAGAGGCCATTGTCAACGAGCACGGCTTGATGCAAAAAAATGATGAAGGTGAACTCAAGACAATCATAGAAAAAATCCTCGCGGAATACCCGAATGTAGTAGCAGACTATAAAAATGGCAAAGAAAGCGCTCTAATGTTTTTTGTTGGACAGGGAATGAAGGCTACTAAAGGCTCCGCCAATCCAGAATTACTGAAAAAAATCACAATCGAGGCGATTCATTAACCGCCTAGTGATTTATAAGTTATCCACACTTCTCAAACACTACTTAAACATCCTTAAATATGCTATTATGTTAGACATATGAGTAACCTTCTTGACTTACGTCCCAAACAAGATCCAGAAATAGTAATTGTAGAGAAAATTGTTCTAGAAAAGAGACTCTGGTACGTCGAATCCCTCAAAATGCTAGCTGTTATAGCCATTGCTTCGGCTATTGGGTGGGGGATTTCGAATGCGGATAGTTTAGTTGCAACATCCACAAGCCTCGTTTCCACTAAAACAGATAGCTCTCAGGCTACTGTCATAGGCATCTACGGTACCATCACAAACATTGCCAGTACGACCCTAACCCTCGATGATTCTCAGGGTTCCAAATATCTAGGAATAAATCTTTTTACTGTCGATCTCACCAACCTCCAAGATATTCATTCAAATACAAACGGCAATGAAGTGCCAATCACTTTGTCGCTCGCCAATCTAAACATCGGCGACAAGATCACTGCTCGTGGCACACTTGGCGCAACGAGTACCGGAAATGAAAGTACACTTTTTGCTAAAACTATTATTGCTTTTACTTACAGTACTTCAACACCAATTGATTCAAATCTAAATGCGACTTCAACTGACGCAACTTCAACCGATCAAGTTGCAACTTCTACAAATGAAGTTGCATCATCAACAGACGCGACTTCGACACCCTCTATCCTCGACAACATCGTTAACACCATCACTGACTTTTTTGCCGGCACTTCTACAAATTCTACATCGACAGAGGCAACATCAACCGCTCCAGAAGTTGATGCTACTTCAACCGAAGCAACTTCCACTGACGC
>JAQTMP010000046.1 GCA_028714275.1 Candidatus Paceibacterota bacterium | reverse complement strand
CGGATCTACGCTTTCGGGCACCTCTACTAAAAGCTCGACAGCTTCGTCCACAAAAAAAATAGTGCCACATCTCTGGCCAGTCAAGACAGCCTATCCGATAGCTGGAGCGCTCCTGCCTTTCAACCGCATCGTCGCGTATTACGGTAACTTTTATTCTACAAAAATGGGAGTGCTCGGAGAATATCCGGAAGCTCAAATGCTTCAAATGCTCGAGGGGGTAGTGGCGGACTGGAAAGCGGCCGATCCAAGTACTCCAGTCATACCAGCCATTGACTATATCGCGGTCACCGCCCAAGGAAGCCCGGGAGCAGATGGCAAATACAGATTACGGATGCCAGATAGTCAGATTGATTATGCCGTGCAGCTTGCTGAAAAAGTACACGGGCTTGTTTTTCTGGACGTGCAAGTGGGTCTGAGCAATGTTCAGACGGAGATTCCTTTGCTCGAAAAATATTTGCAAATGCCTCAGGTCCATCTATCTTTAGACCCTGAATTTTCCATGAAATCTGGAGCCAAGCCGGGGACTGAGATAGGGACTATGGATGCGACGGACATAAATTTTGCAGCCAATTATTTAGCTGATTTAGTCAAAAAAAATAATCTGCCACCTAAAATATTAGTGGTCCATCGCTTTACTCAGAGAATGGTCACCAACTACAAGCAGATCACTCCTTTACCTGAAGTGCAGATAGTTATGGATATGGATGGCTGGAGCTCCCCGGCTAGAAAACTCAACACTTATCAGCAGTTTATTTTTTCTGAACCTGTGCAGTTTACGGGTTTCAAATTGTTTTATAAGAATGACATCAAGCCACCAAGCACCCACATGCTTACTCCCGCTGAGCTTTTGAAATTGAAGCCCCAGCCGTTGTACATACAGTATCAATAAAGGAGTATACTAAAATTATGTTTCCAAAAAACTCACAATTTTCTCACACTTTTTTGATTTTTTCTTCGATTATTTTTTCGGTGATGTTTTTTGGGTCGATCGGGGTTTCCAGAGCCGAAGCTTCGGCCAAGCCGGCCTCGACCAAGCTTACTCGGATTTTTTATTACGTGGATAACGAAGAAGCTAGGTTGTCTTTGTTTCAACATCCTGATTCTATAGATATACTGGCCCCGCAGGCGTATTCCATAGATGATAAGGGCAACCTGACAGGCAGTCTCAATCCAGCGGTGACTGAATTTGTCCAAAAAAAGAATATAAAAGTCATGCCTCTAGTCACCAACGCCGGTTTTGATAAAATCAGCGTGGCCCTTTTTCTCGATGACCAAGCGGCTCAGGCTTTGGCGATCCAGTCCCTGATCAGCGAGGCTCAAAAACAAAAATTTTACGGTTGGCAATTGGATTTTGAACAGATCAACTTGACCTATCGAGATAAGTATTCAGCTTTCGTTCAAAAGGCAGGGCAGGCCTTTAAAAAAGCCAACCTGGTCTTGAGCGTGGCTGTTGTGTCCAAGATTTCAGACATCCCAAGTGATTATCCCAAAACTCTGTGGGATGATTTGATCGGGGCGTATGATTATGCGTCACTGGCCTCGAGCACTGATTTTATCAGTATCATGTCTTATGACGATCCTGTGTCCAAAGGGCCGGTCGCCAGATATTCTTGGCTAAAAAAAGTGATCGACTACGGCCTGCAATTTATTCCAGCCTCCAAGCTTTCTCTGGGCATACCGATGTATTATTGGAAATGGAATGATGCCACAGGTAAGCTAGTTGGGATTGGAGGCTATGCCGGCATCAAAAATACTCTGGACACTCGGAAAGTCACTTTGGGTTATAGCACGGCAGAGCAAGCGCCTTTTCTGAAATACAAAGTCGGCAAGAATCACTACACTCTCTGGTACGAAAACGCCAAGAGTATTGCTAAAAAAATAAGCCTCATCAATCAAAACGGTCTGCAGGGTTTTTCTGCCTGGGTTTTAGGTTTGGAAACCCCAAGTGTCTATTCAGTTTTCTAGATTTTTGTGTAGTATACTTAGGTTATGAATTGGTACAAGCGCTACGAGCGGCATTTTTCCTCCATTTTCTTGGTGAGCGGTTTCGTCTTTGACGCCATCACCCTCAAGAGAGTTGATCTCTTTTGGGAAAATCTGTGGGTGGGAGCCCATTTGCTCTTTGCGGCTGTGGGTATTATTTTTTTGAATCTTTACGAGAATCGCAAAGAACGTTTCTCTGAGAAAACCAAATCCCTTTTGCATTTTTGGCTGATCGCCGTCGTGCAGTTTTCTTTTGGAGGTTTGCTCAGTACTTTTCTGGTGTTTTATTTTCGCAGCGCCGCCCTCGCTGTCTCGTGGCCCTTTATGCTTTTTCTGGCGGCGGCCTTTGTCTGCAACGAGGTTTTGAAGCATCATTACACCCGCTTGGTTTTCCAGGTTTTGCTTTTGCTTTTGTCTATTTATTCTTTTGCTATCTATATAGTACCGGTAGCTATGCATCAAATAGGAGACTGGGTCTTTATTTTGAGCGGGCTAGTGACTTTTTTTATTCTAGTCATTTTTCTTTTATGTTTGCGCATCATCTCCCGAGAACGTTTTGTCAAAAGCCGCAAGCCCCTGATTTTTTCTATCATCAGTGTCTTTGTCATAGTCAATTTGCTTTATTTTACCAACTTGATTCCGCCCATTCCGCTTTCGCTAAAAGATGCGGGGGTTTATCATTCTTTGACCAGAGTGACTGACTCCACAGGCTCGCAAGGTGTTAGCAATTATTATGTTCAAGGGGAGCAAAAAAGCTGGTGGGATTATTTTAAATTGATTGAGACCGTCCATCAGGTAGCGGGCCAGCCATTTTACTTATATACCTCTATTTTTTCTCCTACCAACCTCAATACCACCATCATTCACCAATGGCAGTACTATGATGATGTAAAAAGGCGATGGATTAACGAGGGTTCTATTAGGTTACCTATTTTAGGCGGCCGTGAAGGAGGATATAGGACTTATTCGGAAAGGGACAATCTGGCTCCCGGATCATGGAGAGTCAATGTGGATACTTTGTCTGGGCAGGTGATTGGAAGGATTAGCTTTGACGTGGTAAACGTGTCGGGCGCCGATAGCCTGCCGGCATTGGTGGAAGAAAAGTTGTAATAAAATAAAGCAAAGGGTGTAGCAATGTATGTATGATATACTTCCCCTAAACCTATGGATAAAACGCCTAAAAATCTAGATAATATTATCGAAGTCAAAGACCTTAGAAAAGACTTTGGAAAGTCGACGGCCGTCAAGGATATTTCCTTTAATGTTAAAAAAGGAGAAATTTTTGCTTTCCTTGGACCAAATGGCGCCGGCAAGACCACTACTATTCGGATGTTGACCACTCTTTTGCATCCTACATCGGGCACGATCACTCTCAATGGTTTTAGTACTGTGCACGATCCAGACAATACCCGTAAATCTTTCGGTATCGTTTTTCAGGATCCGAGCCTGGATACCGAGTTGACGGCTTATGAAAATATGCAGTACCACGCTGTGCTCTACGGTGTGCCTAAAACAATTTATAAAAATCGGATTGAGGAGCTGATGCGTCTTGTCGAGCTTTGGGATAGAAAAGACGACCTGGTAAAAAATTTCTCCGGCGGTATGAAGCGCCGTCTGGAAATTGCTCGCGGGCTGCTCCATCATCCAAAAGTTTTCTTTCTCGATGAGCCGACGGTTGGTCTCGATCCTCAGACCCGCAATAAAATTTGGAGTTATCTCAAAAATCTAAATCAAAAAGAAGGAATCACAATCTTCTTTACCACTCACTATTTGGAGGAGGCCGATCGGACGGCTGAGAGGATCGCTATTATTGATCACGGCACAATTGTAGCTCAGGGCACTCCGACTGAGCTCTGTGCCGAAACATCCACCAAGAGTTTGGAGGAGGCTTTTCTCTCAATTACCGGCAGGACTATCCGTCCGGAGGATACTTCAGCCAAAGATGATTTTAAGGCTCACGCCAGACTTTTTAGACGGTAGGTTGAAAGTAAATTTAGCTAAAATTTTATGCACACTATATACATATTATGGCTCCGCCAATTAAAAAGATATTTTCGCTCAAAAGCGAGAATTGTCGGCTCCTTGGGCCAGCCCATTCTTTTCCTCTTGGCTTTTGGTTTCGGTTTTGGTCCGGTTTTTGCCAAAGCGGGAGGTGGCAACTATATGGAATTTTTGGCCCCTGGTATAGTGGCCATGGGCATTTTGTTTACAGCCGTCTTTTCTGGCATAGAAATCATTTGGGACAAGCAGTTTGGTTTTTTGAAAGAAACCCTGGCTGCCCCAGTTTCTCGTTTCAATATCATGATCGGCCGCACACTCGGCGGGGCCACGGTGGCCGTCATTCAGGGCGTGATAGTTTTTCTGCTGGCCGTTTTGTTTGGCTTCAAGATTGAAAACTTTTTGCTCCTGCCAATGGTTTTCCTTTTTATGTTTTTGATAGCGTTGCTTTTTACGGCTCTCGGTACGGCTATCGCCAGTTTTTTGGAGGACATGCAGGGCTTTCAGCTCATCATGAACTTTGTCGTCATGCCTATCTTTTTCCTTTCGGGCTCCATTTTTCCAGTTGATCAGCTGCCTGGAGTCCTTTCTAGCATTATTAAGCTCAACCCTCTCTTTTATGGAATAGACGGGATTCGCCAAAGCCTGACCAATATTGGCTCCATGTCTCTCTTCACGGATCTGTCAGTTTTGACGGTGGTCACCTTGATTTTTGTGGTGATTGGCGCAATTTCATTTTCAAAAATTGAAATTTAGTTTTTAGAGCATTTTTTGAACATAGACAGAAAGACTGCGTCTTTTGCCGGCCCGGCCATTTTCTAAATGCCGATGAGATTTGGTTATTTTGTGAATAGTAAATTGGCCAGACTCCTCAAAATCCTGGATGATTTCTTTTTCTGTAAAGACATGTTCGGACACGCCGATCTGAGGGTGAATATATGAGCCAGACTCCTCGGCGGGGTGATCACGAAGCAAACGCTCCGCGTTGAGATCTTCGTCCAGTAAAAACGTTTTAAAAAAAAGCCAGCCGCCCGGCTTGAGCATGCGGCTGATCTCGGCGCGCAAGGCTTTTCGCTCTTCTCTTTTTAAAAAATGGGAGGCCGTCATGTCCAGCACGAAAGTCTGACTGCCGTCTTCCACCGGGAAAGGATCGGTAGGAGAGTGAGCAATAGAGTCGACATGATATTCAAGGGGCAACCTTTGCTTGGATCCTGGACCCCCACTCAAACTCTTGGCCTGCAAGATAGCTTCACGAGAAATATCAAAACCTATTCCTCGCAGGCCAAAATTCTCAGACAAATAGATCAAATTGCGCCCGTTGCCGCAACCAAGATCGACAGCTGAGGCAAGCGGATTTAAATAAAGCCGCCCGTATTCGCGCTCAAGCCAGCGGGTAAATTTGACCAGATCTCCGCTAGGCGTATTTGAAAGAGCCAAGTGGGCTTTTTGTTGAGGGCTTCTTTTGCCGGCTCCTTTGTATTCTTTATTCCAAAATTCCTGTCCGCTTCCGCGCCCCCGCGTGGGTTTTGTGGCATTTTCCTGGCGGTTTTTACTTTTTTTCCACTGATTTTTCATACCAGACATTACAGCACGATATGGACTTCAATACAAATATAGTATACTCTGGGCATCTTATGGCTCACGAAAAAACTTACATATACGGTCGGCAT
>JAQTMP010000045.1 GCA_028714275.1 Candidatus Paceibacterota bacterium | reverse complement strand
CTTGAAGCAAATGCAAATATAAATGAGATATATCAAGATATTGTTACTTGGTTGGAAGGACAAGGATTTTATACCAATGCAAAATCCTATAGATACTTACTAAGATACTTCATAAAATTAAAAGCCTACGGAAAGATTAAAGAGTATGCTACAGTAGATTTTTTGACTCATAGCTTATTAAATGGATTCGCAGAAAGTGCAATCAAAATCAATTATGACAATTTTTTATTTGTTGCTAGAGAGACATTGGATTGGTCACTATTTATATACATCAGCGAATTAAATAGGACGATATACACTACCATATCTGAGGAATATCACAGTATATTCTTAGAAAAATTTGAGTTATATTTTGAAGCTGTTGGATTGATTTATGGTTTCGAAAGAGCTAATGAAATGCTTTTTTTTGATGGAGTAGCAAATTTCACAAATGAAATAATTGCAAAAGCATTTTACATCTCTCAAAAAAATGGTTTTATCCCTGATTGGGATTTGATCGGAGATTATTTTCAAGAAGAAATTCCATTAGAAAATTACCATTATTATATTAGCTCATTGATAGCTTTAGAGATTGATTTGGATGAAGAATTCCAAGATTTTTCTGTAAATAATGATTTTAAAGACTATTTTCCAATTTTTATTTTAGAAGTATATAATCAAATTGGGTTTGATTATATACTTGAACTATACCGCAAATTGGAATCAGATAGTAAGGAGCTTGTTGCAGCAAGAATAAATTATATTCTCGGAAGAACAAAGTGTGAACACAGGATATTATTTGCAAGAAAGAAAAGACATATTGTTTTAAAAGTATTGAACCTAGATTTTCTGAGTGGCTATATAAAAGAGGACGTTTTATATAAGTTTTATCATTTAGTTCGAGAATACGCAATTTATAATCCAGAAGAACTAAGAAAATTTGAAAAAACGATCCCATCAAGAAATTTATCTTTTAACTTTTTAAAATTCTTTATTAGAAATTTTCTTATCGAATTAGATATTAATGAAGATAAATTTAAAAATTATCGAGAGCTTGAAGATACTATAATCGCAAATTTTGAATTTTTAGCAAGTGATGTAGACGCTTATAAAGGTTCCCCTAGATTCACAGACATCAATCATCAAAATAAAAATCTAATTAACTTGACAATAGAACAGGGCTTGAAATATATCAAGTCAAAAAATGCTTGGCATAAGGTAATCAACTTTTTAAATAAAGTTCCATATAACACAATTTCTATTATTGAAGCGAAGTTTGTTAATGAAGATAATATCAATTTTATTATCGATAGCTATGAACGGTTTGATCAATCCGAAGAAGAAAATTATTCTGAACATTTGGAATATTCTTTAAAAAAAGCAATTTACTATGCAAAAATAAATGATAAAGAAAATGCTATAAGAGAACTTGGAAAAGCGGTCTATTTAACAACAAGCTATACATTTCACAAAGACATAACCTTATCTGAAATCATCGAGCCTTTAAGGTCTATAAATCAGATAAATCAGGATGTCGCGAAAGAATATGCAAAAAAATTAAAATATTTAACTGATGCGGTTATGAAACACACTGATGATGGTAAAGACACAAGGTGGTTAACTATCGAATGGTTTGAAGAGTTTCTGAAAGTTGATTATAGATTTGCTTCAATGTATTTATTAGATCAACTGTTAAACAATACAAATTTTTGGAAGCTTGATTATATGTTTGTTGATTATATACAATTTAGCAAAGAAGTAGATCCCGTTATATTGAATTTTTTATACAGATTATCCCCAACGAATAATAATGATGATTATGTAAATGATTTGGCTGACAATATCATGATTCTTAAAGCTGCCGATGAACAACTAGCGAAACAGTCACTTATTAATCTATTGTCAAGAGATTTGAATAACTCGCGTGAATCGTTAAAACCAAATACAATTCAAAAGTTAAAAGTACTGAAAAAACTTTTCAATTTATCTATGTTGCTCAAGGAGAAAGAAGAAAATAACAACCTTGCCTTTAGACGTTTCAATGATACTTTACGAGAACAAATAAATAAAGTATTAGAAATTAATGATTATTCATTAAGAGATAAAACAATTGATGAAATTGTTTCATATTTTGATAGAAAAGATGAATTGACAGATAAAGATCTTAATAGTATTTTTTTCTTTTTATTAGAAAAGAATCAAGATGTAATATGCAAATCTATTTTAATGCCTTTAATTCAAAAAAAATTTCCAAGAGGAGAAAACTATTTTGAAAATCTTAGACATTTCATAGTTAATCTTAGAATACAAGAAGATACAAAAATACTTTTTTTTGTAAATATATTCCTCTATTCAAAAGATGGTGGGTATTCGAATTTTGTGAATATGGAAGCACTGAAAAACGCGGTAGAAATTAACAAAGAAATAGCACTAAAAATATTAGCAGAAACCTTATTTAATGTATTTTCAAATTTAGCTTATGGTAGACATTCTACGGCAAATTTAATTATAGCTTTTGAATATGCCGGATTAGAGGATACCGATATTTTATCAATGTATAAGACTGCATTTGAGTTTTTGGAAAATAGATTGCCTGATACAAATGAATTCGACTGGAGTGATGTTGAAAATGACTACCTGAATGAAATGAATGACAATGAACTCGCCATTGTAATCCTACTTGCGAAAATTACTAATTTGGACTCTGAAGTTCAACGAGAAATACTTTTCGCAATCAATTACATTCTAAATTATCAAGTAGAATTGCTGGAAAAACCATTTAAATGGTTTTTTGCAAACATACACTCATTCCCTCATTTATCTATTGCTGGATTAATAGAGATATTGACTTTGAATGTTGAAAGTAAAAGAGATTTTTTCACTTTAATTCTTGATGATATTTTGAAAGCACAACAGCTTGAAAATCAGTATATTTACAACAGTATAATTATATTTTTATCTAGGGTATATGATGTATGAACAACTAATTAACACTAATAAGTATCTGCAATATTTAGAGTATTTGGGCATTGAGACTAAAGCAGTGAAAGAAATAATACAGAAGAAAATTAATACAAGAAAAGAGATATTTGAATCTTTTGCGAATAGATCTCATCAAATATCTTCTCCAAATATCAATTTAGAAAATATTATTTTTGAAGAAGTTAATAAATATATTTTTCAGAATCATAAAAATGAATTTCATTATGACATCTCTTTTAAGCTTGATATGGAATCACTTATAGCGATAAAAGTTTCTATGATTGAAAGACCAGCTATAAAAAAACCTAGTGAAATAAATGAAGGTTTACAAATAGAGATAGGTGAAGTTGGTGATTTTGTAAGAATTGCAAGATTTGAGAATGAATTAATTTTGGGTCAATATGGTAAAAATAATTCGGAGCAAATAGTTTTTGAAGGATTGACTCCTTTAAAAAACAAAAGTCCTTTCTTTGAATATATACCATCGTCATTGATATGGCAAGATAGATTTTTTCATCCAGAAGAAGAGAGAATAATTGGATTTTGTAAAAAATCCAATACGATTGAGCCAAAGTATGTTTTGTGGATTAATAGTGCTACATTATTTGACTTAGGGTTGGAACTAGATTTATCTAATAGTGGCTTAAGGGCAATTGACGGTAATAATGATGTTGTTTTGGAATTTAGATGCTGGAGAAGTGAACTTATTGGAAATGGTGCTTCCTTTGTGGGGCAAGACTCAAATATTGCGAAGTTGGAAGGATGTGATCTTTTGATGAGAAAAGATTATTTGAAAGAATTACAAGAAATTGTAGGTGAGCTATTTTTTATTTCAAAAAAAAAGAATTTATCCTATTTTTGATGTTTCATATTTGACTAATAGATTTTAAAAGGCAAATTATATTGATATCTCTTGATAACGCAACTTACACATACAGAGGGTTCCGCTTACAGGCTCTATATATACTTCACAAGATATTAACTTCTCCCGAAAAATATGTGTTTCAACCTGAAGGAGCTGAAGACCTAGCGGTTTATGATTCTCGACACAATTTAATTGAAGCAATCCAAGTGAAAAGTGGCGATTCAAATTTGGTATTGAGTAACTTTAAAAACTCATTTTTTGTGCGTTCAATACAAAGACAAATTTCTAATCCGGGTGTAAAACTATCAATTATCAAATTTGGACCCATAGGACATGAACTTCAATTTGCATGTAATTCTAATGGAGACGAACGCCGTCAAGTCATTACAAAGCTATTTGAAGATAAATCAATAACCTCCAGAAAAGAAGAATTAGAACATTTATTTGGTTCAATTCATGCTGAGTCGGTGGTTGAAACAAAAATTGTCGATGAGATTGTTAATCGGTTAAAAGATTCTCTCGTAGGTATAGACCCGAATAAGGCACTTGATTTATTAAATCTGTGGATATATAAAGCTTCTGAAACACAACAAAAAATCGATCAATCTATGCTTCATGAAAAAATTATAAACATTGGTAATTTTTTAGCAGCAAGAAAAGCTTATCACGATCAATGGTTTACGATCATTCAACCGTTGACAGATGAAATATCAAATGGAATAGATACGGTAGTGTTGGAGGACGATTATTATCAGGGGGAAGCTGCAAGTTTTTCTCATATACAAGCAAATTTTGACGTGATACGTCCGAAAAAATTAGAGGAAATACATAGGCTGTTTTCAGAAAATAATATACTATTTATTCATGGTGTGTCTGGTCAAGGCAAAAGTACTTTGGCATTTCGATATTTAAAAGAGTACTATCCAGATACTTGGCGTTTTCAGATCAAGGTCGTAGAAAACCGTCATGATGCTTTGAAAAGTGCATTGGCGCTATTGGAGCATACTAAGGCATTAGATGCGCCGGTTATTGTTTATATGGATGTTTCAGCTTCCGATATTGGATGGGAAGAACTTATCAAAGCCTTGGCAAAAAACAAAAACATCAAACTTCTGATTACACTGCGAGAAGAAGATTGGAAGCAATCAAAGGTTCATGGTGTGGAATTTTCATTCAATGAAATTGAACTCCAATTCGATCACGAAGAAGCACGGCAAATTTTTGATGTACTATTTAAACGCAAATTGGTCAAACGGCATCTTGATTTTACAGAAGCATGGGAAGAATTTGGCGGACATGGTCCATTACTTGAGTTTGTGTATTTAGTCACACAAGGTGGACGATTAGAGGAACGATTACAAGCACAGCTCAATCAACTGATTAGTGAAACATTACCTGGCGATGAAACAATCAATTTACTCCGAGCGGTTGCAATCGGCACGTCTTACGGTGCTAGACTCAGCGTTAAAGAGGTTGTAAAACAGTTCAAAATAAATCCAGAAAAAACGTTGAAACGTCTCGAATCAGAGTATATGCTGAGATTGGACGATTCGGCTCAATGGATAAGGGCTATTCATCCTATTCGCTCAGAAATACTAAAACATCTGTTAATTGATGAGGGGTATGTTCCTTGGATTGAAGAAGTTCAAGTTGTATTGCCGTTATTACATCCACGTGATATAGGGTTGTTTTTGCTGTATGCTTTTTTAATGCATTTCGAGCAACGTTATGAACTTTTGAAAATCTTAGATGGATTCAAACCGAATTCTTGGGAATCTGCTGAAGGTGTTATTCAGGCTTTGATATGGTTGTCTGTTCGTGAATTTATTGAACAAAGAGTTGATTACATAAGAGAGATACATGATACTTCAGAAGGAAATTTTGTATTAACTCTTGGTGCGAATATAGCGCAAGCAGGGGAAGACCCTTGGGAATCCATTTTACAGTTTCCGATTATGACAGAAGATCAAAGACAAAGATGCAAAGAGATTGTAGAACGTTTAGAAATAGCTCATTTTAAATTTGATATTTTGGAAAAATGGCTTATGAACTTTTCACCAATACAAGAGATACCATCTTCAAATGCTGCATGGTCTGCCTTTGCCAGTATCAGCTTTTGGTTATGGAAATGTGGGCTGAATGAAAATATTACTATTGAATTGGATTGGTCTAAAATAGAGTATGATCCATCACTCTCATTACAAACTATCGGG
>JAQTMP010000044.1 GCA_028714275.1 Candidatus Paceibacterota bacterium | reverse complement strand
CGGCTGTATTTAGAGCTACCTTGCGATTATCGAGGGCTGTTTGGAGAGCCACTGTGCGTACGGATAAAGCAGTTGAGAGGCAAGCTTTTTTGGTGGCCGAATTTAAATTGGGGCTTGAAGCACTGCCGGCAAAAACAGGCACGGCACTAATAAGGGCCAGGGTGGTGATTAAAATTATTTTGGCAAGGCTGCTCGTTGTGGTTTTTCTAGTCATTTTTTATAACTTTAAGCGGTTCAAAAATAGTATACAACCTTTTGATTTGTTATGCTAAAGAGATGGAGACTTTTATGCTCATCGTCACTTCAATCGCAGATCCTTTTCCTTTAGCCCTTATTTCTGCTGTGTTTGTGTTGTATCTCATTTATCGAGGGGAATATCGTGAAGCCAAAGTCAGCGCTTTTGCTGTTATTTTTGGGCTGATTTCTTTTTCTGTCATCAAGGATCTTTTGATGGTGGCCAGACCCTTGCATCCTATGGTAGTTGTTTACGGAAGTAGTTTTCCAAGCGGACACACCACCATGGTCACTATCTTGGCTACGCTTGCTGTCCGCTGGTCCTCAACTCGACGAGAATGGTCAAATTGGAGAAAAGAATGGCGGGCACATCATTGGGTCCTTTTGGCTGCAGTCTGTTTGGTTTTGTTAGTTGGTTTTAGTCGGGTTTACCTTGGGGCTCATTGGTCGACAGACGTTGTGGGAGGAGTGGCTTTGGGTCTAGTGTCGGTCCTGGCCTCTCTTTTGTTTTTTAAAGTAATGTGAAGTAAATTATAAAAATGAAAAGAAAAGCCTTTAAAATAAAGTTAAATAAAAAGCCGGCCCAAGTGCTCGGAGGGCTGCCAGTGAGAGAAAGGGTTATAAATATTTTACAGAGAAAGTCTAAGGCTTTTTTAATGCAATCTGGTCGCAAGCCTTGTCTAGCTATCGTGCAATTGGGTGACAGGGAAGAATCCAATCGCTATATCAGACAGAAAAAAATGTTTGGCGAAACAATAGGAGTTAGCACAGAACACATAAAGTTTTCGGAAATAAAATCTCAAAAAAATCTGCAGAAAAGATTGTTGACTAAAATAAAAAGTTTAAACGAGGATTTAAAGGTAGATGGGATTATTGTGCAGTTTCCGTTACCTGAAGGAATTGAGGAAGATGACGTAGTGAAAATCATAGATCCAAGAAAAGATGTCGACGGGATTGGAGCTATGTCGCCCCACACGCCAGCTACAGCTCGCGGGGTACTGGCCATGCTGGATTTTTATGGAGTAAAGCTTGAGGGGAAAAAAGTAGTCGTAGTGGGCAGGTCAAAGCTGGTGGGCCTACCCATCGCATTGGCCTGTCTGAAAAGGAATGCGACAGTGACTATTTGTCATGGTCAGACTAAAAAACTCAGCGAGGAAACGCGCCGGGCCGATGTGCTGGTGGTGGCTGTCGGCCACCCCAAGCTGATCGGCCCGGCGCTCGTCTCACCCCACCAGACAGTCATAGATGTCGGTATCACCGCTGTTCCAGACAAAGTATCCTCGAGTGGTTTTCGGCTGGTTGGAGATGTGGACGCAGACAAAGTGGCCCACATAGTCAAAGCCCTTTCCCCAGTCCCTCGAGGGGTTGGTCCCATGACCGTGGCCTCACTTTTTCTCAATCTGCTGGATGCTTGCGAGATCAGCTCTTGTGAAAAACAACCCCTTTCAAAAAAATAAACATGCTACAATATACGCATGGCAACACAAAATAATTCAAAAGATAATAATTGGTTTGATGCAAGTGAAAATGGTAGAAATATCTCTTTTGCCCTCATCACTTTTTTAGGCCTCCTCAGTATTTTTTTAATCGCAAAAACAGTCAACGAAGTCCGTACCTATCCTACTATCGGTGAAAGTGCGACCGAGCACAATGTGATCACAGTGTCGGGAGAGGGAAGCGTCAGTGCTGTTCCAGATATTGGTACTTTTTCCTTTACTTTGAGTGAAACGGCTCCCACTATTGCAGCTGCCCAAAAATTGGTGGCGGACAAAGGCAACGCCGCTCTTAATTTTCTCAAGAAATCAGGCGTAGACGAAAAGGATATTAAAACTGAAAGCTATAACACCAATCCACATTACGTATACAGTACGACTGTCTGTACCGGCCGAGTCTGTCCTCAGCCAAACGCCACGATCACGGGCTACGATGTCAATCAAACAGTCAGTGTCAAAGTGCGCAAGCTCGACCAAGCCGGCACTCTCATCGCTGGTCTAGGAGCTTTGAATATAGGCACAATCGGTGATTTATCTATGACCGTCGATAGTCTTGACGCCCTAAAGTATCAAGCTCGGGATATTGCTATCGCGAATGCTCGGATGGAGGCTCTTCGTCTCGCAAAATCTCTAGGCGTTTCTCTTGGCAAAGTGACCGGGTTTTCTGAATCAACAGGCGGCGGCGTACCTGTGCCTATGTATAAAAATATGATGGCCGGGGTTCAGGATTCAGCCGCCTCTGGTGCACCCGCTCTGCCTACAGGCGAGAACAAAATTATTTCGGATGTAACAGTCAACTACGAGATTCAGTAGAAATTTGAGCATTTGACTTTTTTCCCCAATCGTACTAATATGGCACTAAATCGCCCCGACAGGGGTTTTTTAGTAAGAAAAAGGCTAGCTAAAAGGCTAGATAACATAAAATATTACTATGGGAATCATCAATTATATCAATGAAACACGGGCTGAAATGAAGCATACTACCTGGCCTACGCGCAAGGAAGCGGCTTTTTACACCGTTTTTGTGATCGTCAGCTCACTCCTCCTGGCCGCTTTTCTGGGCGCTTTTGATTCCCTTTTCTCTCAAATTCTCAAAAACTTTATTTAATTTTTATTCAAATTTAACCAACCTCAACTTAATTTCAAAAAAATATGAGCAAACAAGAAGAAGGGGAACGAAACTGGTATGCCATTCACACCTATGCTGGGTATGAGAACGCAGTGATGCGCAATCTCAAGCAGCGCATAGAGTCGCTCTTCATGGAGGACAAGATTTTTAATGTGATTGTCCCAACTGAAAAGAAAATCAAAATAAAAGCGGGCAAGCGCGTCGAGGAAGAAGAAAAAATCTATCCAGGCTATGTGTTGGTAGAAATGATCGTGACCGATGATTCGTGGTTTATGGTGCGCAACACTCCTCGAGTGACTGGCTTCGTCGGATCAGGCGTGTATCCAGTGCCTCTAGATAAAAAAGAAGTCGAGGCTCTCTTTAAGCGAATGAGTGTAGACACTGTCAAACACAAGATTGATCTTTCAGTTGGAGATGCCGTCAACATTGGCGACGGTCCATTTAAGGATCTTGAAGGTAAAGTCAGCGAAGTCGACGAGGAACGAGGCAAAGTAAAAGTGCTTGTTTCTATGTTCGGCCGCGAGACGCCTGTCGAGCTCGATTTCTTGCAAGTTCGAAAAATATAAGCTAGTATCATAAAACCTTTATGGCTAAAAAAATCATTAAACAACTCAAGCTAGTCATCCCAGCGGGCAAAGCTAATCCTGCGCCTCCAGTAGGCCCCGCTCTCGGCCAGGCGGGTATCAATATTGGTGACTTTGTCACCAAATTTAACGCCGCTACGGCTAAAATGATGGGGGACATCGTGCCTGTAGCTATTACAGTCTATGAAGATCGCTCTTATGATTTTGTCCTCAAAACTCCTCCAGCGTCTTCTCTCATTTTAAAAGCTCTTGGAGTGGAAAAAGGCTCTGGTACAAATGTGGCCAAAAAAGTGGGCAAGATTACCAAAGCTCAAATCAAAGAAATTGCTGAAAAGAAAATGTCGGATCTCAACGCCAATACCGTCGAGGCCGCTATGAAGATTGTTGAAGGG
Source organism: Candidatus Paceibacterota bacterium (assembly GCA_028714275.1). Taxonomy (NCBI): domain Bacteria; kingdom Bacillati; phylum Minisyncoccota; species Minisyncoccota bacterium. Next base: position 2,299 of record JAQTMP010000044.1, on the reverse strand, counting down.
ACATGTCGGTCAATGGGAGTAGAAGTAAAATAACTAAAAAATAAGTACTCTTTTTTGAGACACGGAAAATTTCTACTGAAATTTTCCTTATCCTCGCCAACGCTTTGGCTGCGGGGTCTCCAAAAAGAGTATTTATTTTTTAGTTATTTTATTTGGCTCTGAATGTTGACAGCTAGTTGGGGGATGTTAAAGTAAAAAAAGAGATTTGAATTTTTACAAGAAAGGTAAAAATGCTTAGAGATAGAAATAAAAAGCGAATTTTGATTGGGGATGGTGATTGTCAGGCTCCCGAATGGATTCGGGTTCGCGGTGGATTGGTAATCGGGGCTCTCTTGGAGCTCGGGCACCATGTCATCACAGCCAAGGACATTCACACCGAGTGTGGCGTGAAAAAAGGCCAGCCCTGTTTCAAAAACAACATTTACTTCCGCACTTTACAGGAGATTGGTCAGGTTGATCTGGCGGTTTTCTTTGCGGATAATATTTCGGTGGAGGGAGGCATCCAGCTCGTCAAGGCTCTGGATTTCCGCCGGCCACTCATCATGCTCCTGCAAAGGGGAAGGGAAAAAACTAACCTTGCGTATGTGGACATTATCGATGCCCACACTGTTCTGGGAAAGTATAAACCACTTTTTCAGGTGTATGAGGCTCATAACGAGGGCGATATTACCGACATTGTCCAGCTCATTGTGGGACAGCTTTAGTCAAGGCCATTTCTGCTAAAAAACCCGCGGCTTCTCAAAGCTGCGGGTTTTCCTTGACTAGATATTTTGGCGCTTTTCAAAGCCCATGCTAAACTATTCCCATGTCCAAAGAATCATTTGATTTTAATGCTCCTCAAGAAGAAGTAGGTGTGGTCAAGGCAGAGCTTTCAGAAGTGAAAAAAGGTGTGGCTAAAAAAGCTGGTGTCCTGGCGGCAATAGGAGCTGCTGTAGCCCTTTTTGCTCATTCAAAAAGCGCCGAAAACCCTCAATCTGAAGCTGAAAATGCGAGTCTGAAAAATGATCCCATCGTAGCTATGACGGAGGGAGATGTTGACAGCGGCACACCCAAAGGAATCAATCCCAATATAAAAATAGAAAAGGCGGAAGGAAAAACTGACGGCTCTTTGGTTTGGACAGTGGCCGATAAAGAATAATTTATGATGAGCGAAAAAAATACAAAAAAGGAACGCCCATCTTGGGACGAATATTTTTTAGGAATCATGGATATGGTAGCTGCTCGCTCCACCTGTGATAGGGGACGGTCGGGCTGTGTCATTGCCAAAGATAAACGCATCGTTTCGACTGGCTATGTCGGCGCGCCCGCTGGATGTGCGCATTGCGATGAAGTGGGACATGAAATGCATACTGTTGTGCAAGAAGATGGCACACAGTCACGTCACTGTGTCCGGACTACTCATGCTGAGCAAAATGCTGTTGCTCAGGCTGCTCGTTCTGGCTCGAGCACTGATGGAGCCACCCTTTATTGCAAAATGACCCCTTGCTATGTTTGCGCCAAAATGATCATCAATGCCGGGATTACAAGAGTGGTGGCGACTAAAGATTATCATGGGGGAGGGCGCAGCAAAGAAATTTTTAAAGAATCAGGCGTCCAGTTTGAGCTTTTGGATGACGCCCTGGAGGTTTATGAAGATATGAAATAAAAGTATAAATATATGGCAAAAATGGTGATTGGCTTAGTGGGAGAAATGGCCAGCGGCAAAGATGTGGTCAAAAAATATATGGGTCAAAAATATGCTGCAAAATACTGCCAGTATTCTACTATTTTGCGGGATGTCATGGATCGTCTTTGTTTGGAAAAAAGCCGCGAAAATATGCAGAAGGCCTCGACAGGGCTGCGCCAACTTTTTGGAGAAGAGCTTTTGGCCAAGGTCATTGCCAATGACGCCGACAAACTGGAGGCCGAGATGGTGGTGGTAGACGGAGCCCGTCGGATGGCGGACATTGCTTATTTAAAAAAGTTGCCGCAGTTTGTCTTGGTCAAAATTGAAGCTGAACCAAAAATCAGATATGAACGCATAAAAAAGAGAAATGAAAATGTAGGGGACAGCGAAAAAACATTTGAAGCGTTTGTGCGTGAACATGAGGCCGAGGCGGAAAAAGAAATTCCAATTGTCATGAAAGAAGCCAAATATTTGCTAGACAACAATGCTAGTCTGGAAGATTTGTATAAACAGGTAGATGCCCTCGTTTTAAAATTAAAAGGTTAAACCTAAAAATATCTGCCAAAGAAAAACGCCTCGGACAGCCGGGGCGTTTTTTTGGTTGGTTTGGGCAATTATTTTTTAGGAATTTTT
>JAQTMP010000043.1 GCA_028714275.1 Candidatus Paceibacterota bacterium | reverse complement strand
ATAGGTATTGCAGTGGTTATTTTAATCATCGTCATCATTGGAATAGTGATGTATAGTCAAGGCAAAGTCATCCCTCCAAACGGTTCCGGTTCGTCTAATGTTCTCTCACCTTCTACAGCAAACTCTTCGGGGGCCGCTTCAAGCACCGATACTTCTGATGCTTCACTCAATCAAGACTCCGCCGTTATCGATGGCCAGATAAATGCGGTCAATAGCGACTCAGCCAGCGCTGATCAGGGTCTCAATGATAAACCAGTTCAACAGAGTTACTAATTTTCTCTTACCATTTAAATCAAAAATTATGAAAAAAATAAATATTTCACTGGTTTCGTTTTTTACAGGGGCTACTATCATAGCCTTGGCTGGAGTGATCGCTGCCCCAGCTTCTACAAATGCTCTAGCTCTGACAGGCTCAGCTTCTGTGGGGATTGGGGCTTCTAGCTCAGCCAGCTCTACTAGGGAAGCTCGGATTGAGGCCCGAGCAAGCGTCCAGGCTCAGCTTGAAGGACAAAGAATGACTGTGGCTAAAAGTCGAGCCGATCAAGAAATCACTCGACGCGTCAGTGCTTTGAATGATCTGGTGACCAGGTTGGCAGGTTTGAAAAATATTTCAGATTCAGAGAAGGCTTCAATCTCTGCTGACGCCCAAGCTCAGATCTCAGTCCTAAATACTTTGAAGACCACTATCGATGCGGACAATAGTACCACCACTCTTCGTACGGAAATCCAATCAATCACAAAGTCATATCGTATTTTTGCGCTGATAGTGCCTAGGGATCATTTGGTCGCCGCGGCTGACCGAATCATAACCACAGCAGACTTGATGACAGGTCTAGGGGTAAAGATCCAGGCCCGTATCACCTCAGCTCAGACTGCAGGCAAGGATGTCACGGCTCTGGTAGCGGCCCTTTCTGAGATAAATGCAAAGGCTGCTGATGCCAAAGCTCAAGCTCAAGCTGCAATCAGTGGTATTTCTGGACTCACACCTGACAATGGCGATCAGATAGTCGCAGCCTCAAATAAAGCCGCTCTAGTGGCAGCTCGGGCTAAAATCAAAACAGGGACAGATGATTTGAAAACTGCTCAAAAAGATATCAAAACTATCTTGGCGGGCCTGAAAGCTTTCCATCTTGAGACTGAAGCCTCAGCTACAAGCACAGCTACTACTACAAATCAGTAAAACAAAATATCTCTATGCTATAATGGCGTAGCCTATGAAAGAAATCATCAAAGCCTTTTTTCGGGGAGATATTGCGGATGATCAGGAGACTCTTCTAAAATATAGTCACGATGCTTCGCTTCTCGAAGTCAAGCCAACTTTGGTCTTATACCCAAAAGATTCTTACGACGTTCAGCAGCTGGTCAAGTTTGTAAATGATAACAAGTCAGCTCATCCAGAACTCTCCATCACTGGCCGCTCAGCTGGGACAGATATGAGCGGGGGACCGTTAAATGAGTCACTCATCCTAGACTTCACTCGATATTTTAAACGTGAAGACGTGGATATAGAAAACCTAAAGGCAATCGTTGAGCCTGGGGTTTTTTATCATGACTTTGAGACAGTGACTTTGCCAAAGCATATTTCTTTGCCAGTCTATCCTGCTTCGAAAGATCTGGCTGCTCTTGGGGGGATGGTCATGAATAATTCGGCGGGTGAAAAAACGCTGCGCTATGGGCAGATTCGAGATTTTGTCGAAGAAATATCGATGGTCCTAGCCGATGGCAAGGAGTACAGTTTCAAAAAACTAAGCCGCTCTGAGCTTGAAGCTAAAATGTCGCAGGGGGATTTTGAAGGTGATCTATATAAAAAAACCTATGCGCTTATTTCAAAGAATGATGAAGTCATCCGGGCAGCTACGCCGACTACTTCAAAAAATTCGTCTGGTTACGCTTTGTGGCGGGTATGGGATAAGGCTAAGGATACGTTTGATCTAAGTCAGCTTTTTGTCGGATCTCAAGGGACCCTGGGTATTCTCACCCGCGCCAAAATCCGTTTGGTCAAAGATACTCCGGATCGTAAATTGATCACAGTTTTTTTCAAAAGTTGGGATGACCTGCCTGCTGTAGTCAATGCTACTTTGCCCTATGGACCAGAGAGTATGGAAACTTTCGATGATACCACTCTCAAGCTTGGCATGCGTTTTATGCCCGAAATTGCCCGCAAGGTGCATCTTGGTTTGTTTAAATTTGCTTTAGGTTTTCTTCCGGAGTTTTTTATCGGCTTAAGGATGCTCGGCCTACCAAAACTGATTGTCCTCATCGAGCTGGCCGAAAATGATCAGCAGACAGTAAATAAAAAGACGGTTGAGATTATGCAGGCCCTGAAAAAATTTCCAGTCTATGCTCGAGTGCTCGAAGAGGGTCAAGACTCTGATAAATATTGGGTCATGCGCCGTGAGAGTTTCAATCTTCTTCGTCAGCATGTCCATGGCAAGCGCACGGCACCGTTTATTGATGATTTTATTATTGATCCAGCCAAGATGCCTGAGTTTCTACCTAAACTTCTCAAAATTTTGAAGGATAATGGCATCACAGCCAATATTGCCGGACATGCAGGCAATGGCAACTACCATATTATTCCCTTGATGGATTTTAAAAAGGAATCTGAGAGAGCCAAAATAGTGCCTGTATCCGAAAAAGTGTATGATCTTATTATCCAATATGGTGGTTCGATCACGGCTGAGCACAATGACGGCATTATTCGCACGCCTTTTGTGGAAAAAATGTTTGGTCCAGAAATGTACCAGCTTTTTGTAGGAATCAAACATATTTTTGACCCATTAAATATTTTTAATCCTGGCAAAAAGGTAGGCGGGACTATCAAATATCTTCAGGATCATCTCATAAAATAAGCCAAGATAAAATGGGATAGCCTTTCTCACTAAAGCGCTAAAAGAAAATCGGTTGCGTGTGTTCCACACGCAACCGATAGTTTTGATTTTTGATCTTAGACTCTAAGTCTTTGCCATCAGATACCAAGAGGCCGCCACAAACCTCTCTCCCTGAATTTCCGATGACTTCACAAAACCGAAGTGCAGTTTTCCTCGAAACCACCGGTACACCGGAGTATGGGTAAACTGCCCGTCGTTTTTGGGGGAATGTTCATTTCCCAAGGCGGGGATAGCGATGTCATCCATTTTTGACCCAAAGATTTTCTCTGAGTGGGTCAAGATGATGGATGAAATCATCAGCGCATCCATGCCGTACTCCGTCACGTGGTAGGTATCACGGGTCCGAAGTCCAGTCTGATCTGCCTTGTACACCTGTCCGACGTGAGCGGGCACCACAAGGATACAGGTCGGCTGGCGCTGTTCCAGCAGCTTGAAACCTTGTTCGGCCCACTGCTTTTCATAAATGAAGCAATGGGGTTTGAGCTGGTCTGGGGCATGGTCCACAAACCTGGCTTCACGCGCCTCAATCTTTTTATGCAATTGCTCAATAGTGCGGCAGTAAACATTATGCACGCACGGCATCTTGTGGTGCAGCTTGGAAAAGGCAGTGGAGGACAGTACTGCCATGAGGCTGACAGGCCTCAGGGGCGGAGTAAAAGTCCGGGAGGCCTTCCGGGCATATTTGAGGGATGGAGCAGTCTCAAGCCCAAACATTTTTCCCAAGAGGTCGATCTGCTCATCGATTGGCTTGATGCCGTTGGCGGGTTTCCAGTTGACAGGATTAACGAGGTTGGCTGTTGTAGTCGTCATATTTCAATTTTTTCTTTCCACAATATGTCAAAAATACTAAGGTATGTCAATGTTTAACCCGATATTTTTAATTTAGGTCGACAGAGATTTCTCTCATAGTATAATACAAGGCATACATGATTCTTCTCCTTCTCTCATTTGTCGCGGGTATTTTGACTATCTTGGCGCCATGTACGCTGCCTCTTTTGCCAGTGATTATAGGAAGCTCGATTGGAGGTAAAGCCAACGGTAAAAAAGCTTTGATCATCGCGATCTCACTAGGAGTTTCTATTATTACCTTTACTTTTATTTTGAAAGTCAGCACCCTTTTTATCAATGTTCCGGAGGTATTTTGGCAAATAATTTCGGGGGCCATCATTTTAATTTTTGGTCTGATCAGTCTATTCCCGGATTTGTGGGAGCGTCTCCCCTTGATTTCAAAGCTCAATCGCAGCTCAAATAAACTGATAGCCGTAGGCTACAAGAAAGAAAATTTTTGGGGCAACATCATTATTGGAGCTTCGCTCGGACCAGTTTTTTCCAGTTGCAGTCCGACTTATTTTGTAGTGCTGGCAACAGTCTTGCCTCAATCTCTTTTGTTGGGCCTGGTGGATTTGATGGCTTACGCAGTCGGCTTGGCCGGGATGCTTTTGCTTGTTTCTTTTCTTGGGCAAAAACTAGTCGTCCGTCTGGGCGGCTTGTCGGACACCCACGGCCGGTTTAGGCGTACCCTCGGGGTAATTTTTATCATTCTTGGCATTATGATTATGTTTGGTACGGATAAAATAATTGAGACTGATCTACTCAGCTCGGGGCTTTTCGACGTCACTACCATTGAGCAAAAACTTCTTCAACTAAATGAAAAAACTTCAGAATCTCAAGCAGCCTCTTCTACCCTCGAATCTTCCAACCCTACAGCGACTACGACCAGCCAAGAAAATATTTTAAAAAATAATCTACTTTTTAAATCTTTAGTCATCAGCCTGCATGGACCTCAGGCTCCAGAGATAGTCGACCCAAGCGGCTTTATTAATACTGATGGGCAGCCTATTACGATTAGTCAGTTTCGGGGTAAAAAAGTAGTCTTGTTGGATATTTGGACATACAGTTGTATCAATTGTCAGCGTACTTTGCCATATGTCACCGCTTGGTATGGAAAATATAAGGACCAGGGTCTTGAGGTGATCGGTATTCACACGCCTGAGTTTGCTTTTGAAAAAGTACAGAAAAATGTGGAAGATGCCGTCAAGCGTTTTGGTATTACCTATCCGGTAGTGATGGACAATGACTATGCCACTTGGAATGCATACGGCAATCAGTATTGGCCACGCAAATATTTAATCAATCAAAATGGGGAAATTATTTATGATCATATCGGTGAGGGTGACTACGCCAAGACCGAGCTAGCTATCCAGCAGGCTCTCGCTCTGCTGGCCGTGGCCAAAGGTCAGACGCCGACTGTTTTAATGGGCACTACAGAGCCGGCCAATGCAATCTCTAGCGATGAGAGTAAAATCGGTAGCAGAGAAACCTACTTTGGGGCCGCCCGCAATGAGTATTTAGGAAATGGAGTATCCAGCACGGTTGGTCTACAACAGCACCTCAACCCGCCTTTAGGGGCAGGCAATATCCAGAATGTTCTATATCTAGCCGGGGATTGGAATTTTACTCAAGAGTATGCTGAGAATGTTAGTCCAACAGCTACTATTGATTACAATTACAATGCTAAAAATGTTTATTTTGTGGCCAGCGGGGGAGATAAAGGGGTGACAGTCAAAATATTTCGTGACGGCAAGCTCCTCACCGGGGCAGAGGCGGGCAAAGATGTTTCCGCTGACGGCACGGTTCTGATTAAAGAAAACCGACTCTACAATCTTGTACAAGGCGCCGACTATGGAAAACATTCACTCCAGATTCAGATTCAGGGTGCGGGACTTCAGGCCTATACTTTTACTGTTGGCTAAAAAAGTAAAATCAAGTTTTAAAGAATAACATATAAAAATATGGATAAAAATAAACCGAACAAAACTGAAAACAAAAATGAGACAGCTGTGTTTGGAGGAGGCTGCTTCTGGTGTACAGAATCAGTTTTCAAAATGCTCAAAGGCGTCATCGCTGTCGAGCCTGGCTATGCGGGAGGGACCACGGTCAACCCGACGTATTTACAGGTGTGTGAGGGGACTACTGGCCATGCCGAGGTGATCCATATAGAATATGATCCAGAGCAGATTTATTTTCGTGATTTGCTGACAGTCTTTTTCGGCACCCATGATCCGACCACCAAAAATCGTCAAGGCAATGACGTCGGTACTCAGTATCGTTCAGTTATTTTTTACACCTCGCCGGAACAAAGAAAAGAAAGTGAACGGTTCATAAAAGAAATTAATGAATCAAACCCAGATGGACAGCCGGTGGTGACTGAGCTGGAGCCACTGACCACTTTTTATCCGGCCGAAAATTACCACCATGATTATTTTGCCAAAAATCCTGGCAACGGCTATTGCCAGCTAGTCATCAATCCAAAATTGGAAAAAGTCCAAAAAAAGTTTGCGAATTTATTAAAAAAATAATAAAAACCTATGCACAATCAAGAGCCCATCAAAAAAATCGAAAAAACAGATGAAGAGTGGCAAAAAGAGCTCACCTCGGAACAGTACGCT
>JAQTMP010000042.1 GCA_028714275.1 Candidatus Paceibacterota bacterium | reverse complement strand
GGAGTTTTTAATCCAGGAGTTATAAAAGTAGATCATGAAGTCATTATGTTGTATCGAGCAGTGGGCGAGCGAGAATCCTACACATCGCATATTGGCTTGGCCAAAAGTAAAGACGGGATTTCTTTTGAAAGACTTTCCAAAGAGCCAGTCTTTGGACCAAAACAGGAGTTTGATAAGTGGGCGACTGAGGATCCTCGCATTACCCAGATTGAGGAGGATTTCTACGTGACTTATGTGGCGGTGCCTGAGCGCATTATGGATCACAATCAAGGGATTGCCCGAGACCTTCCGCTTGAAACGGCTACAGCTTTACTCAAAACTAAGGATTTTTTGACTTATGAAAATCTCGGTATCATCTCATCTCCTCATTCAGACAACAAAGACATTGTGCTTTTTCCAAAAAAAATTGGCGGCCGCTACGCCATGCTTCATCGTCCCAATCGTTGGGGCAAAGAATGGTTTGAAAGTTTATATTCTAAAAAAGTAGAGGTACCTCTGCCATTTCCTTTCGAGCAGCTGCCAACTTTGCCTAGTATTTGGATTGCTTGGTCTGATGACTTGATTCACTGGAGCGACAATGAAATGCTTTTGTCCCCATCCCACGATCTCGATGCTAAAGTCGGGCCTGGCTTGCCGCCGATTGAGACCTCGGACGGCTGGCTCATGATCTATCACCATGTTGAAAAAAGCAAAATACCCGGCAATTTTATTTATTCTATCCGAGTCGCTCTACTCGACCTCAAGGATCCTACGCATATTCTTGGCAAGCTCTCGTATGATATCCTGAGTCCAGAAAGGCCCTACGAAAGTGAGAATGGGACCCATATAATTTTTCCTACTGGCGGCTATATTTCTGGGGACACCCTTTTTGTCTATTATGGTGCTTCGGATAAATACGTCTGTCTGGCGACAGGCTCTGTCCAAAAACTATTAGAAGCTCTCAAGCTCGAAGGGATCTCCGGGCACACTCGTCACGAGACGGCTTAGTCCACACGATATAATTTTTAATTTTATGGAAAATCTTTCGCAACCAAAAATGTGGGTAGTCTGCCTCGGCACTTATCCTCCGCGGGAGTGTGGCATCGCCACTTTCACGGCTGATTTTGTGGAATATTTTGACGAGCTGTTTGTGCCGCACGAAGAAACCAAAGTGGTGGCCATGAATACTGAGGATTCCGAATCTCTCACCTATCCAGATAAAGTTATTTTTCAAATTTCAGAAAATAAGCCGGAAGAATATGTTGCCGTAGCCAAGCAGCTAAATGAGATGCCTCACGTCAAGCTCATTTCTGTCCAGCATGAGTTTGGAATTTTCGGAGCCAATGATGGAGAAAATCTTTTATTCTTTTTAAGGGAAATCCAAAAACCAGTTACCGTGACTTTTCATACTGTCCTGCCAAACCCATCAGAACATTTGAAAAAGGTAGCTTGTGAAATCATCGAGCGAGCCAATAAGCTGATCGTCATGACAGAGCTATCAAAAGCTCTTCTTGAAGATAAGTATATGGCCCAAGCCGAAAAAATAGCGGTCATTCCGCACGGACTGCATCCTAGGCCGTACACAGACGGCAAGCTCGCCAAGTCTTCGCTTGGTCTCGAAGGAAAAAAAGTGCTGTCCACCTTTGGTTTACTTAATAAGGGCAAAGGGATTGAGTTTGCTATCGCGGCTTTGCCTGAGATCATTCGTGAATATCCGGACACGGTGTACGCTGTCATAGGGGCCACTCATCCTGTTGTCTTGAGGAGAGAGGGCAGGGTATACATAGAAAGTCTCAAAGAACAGGTTCGCAGGCTGGGCTTGGAAAAGAATGTTATTTTTTATGAGAGATATATGAAAACTAATGAGCTGCTTAGGTTTTTGGAAGCCACTGATGTATATCTCTCCCTCTCACAAAACCCAGATCAGGCTGTCTCAGGTACGCTTACCTATGCTCTAGGCATGGGCCGTCCTGTAGTATCGACTCATTTCGCCCAGGCTCGCGAAGTCATCACTCCAGAGCTCGGAATGTTGGTGGATTTCAATAATGTCGAGTCAATTTCACGGTCGGTCGTTTCTATTTTTGGAGACTGTGGAAAACTTTTGTCTATGAGCAAGACAGCCTACTTTCGCACTCGCAATATGACCTGGCCAAACGTAGCTTTGTCGTACATGCGTGAGTTTAAAAAATTATCTCCGGAGTTGGCTACTAAAGGAAAAAGCTTGCCGCCTATTAAGCTTGATCATCTCAAAAGAATGACGGATGACTTTGGCATTTTCCAGTTTGCCAATCTGACAGATCCAGACCCCAGTTTTGGCTATACGATTGACGACAATTCACGCGCCTTGGTGGTGGCGTGCTGGTATGCAAAGCTGATAGCAGAAGAAGAAAAAACGGGACTGTTTAAGTTGGCGGAAATCTATCTCAGCTTTCTCGAACGAGCAGCCAAAGAGGATGGAGGATTTAGGAACTACTATGATCAAGAGCATAGACCCGACGAAGAACGCAACAAGTCTGAAAATCTTGAAGATGCTGACGCCCGAGCAGCCAGAGCTTTAGCCGTTTTATGTACCAGCCAAGCGCCCGAATTTTTGCGAGAGCGCGCCAAAGCCGTGTTCAAAAAACAGTATAGTTTTTCTAAAGAAATTCATTCTCCGCGAGCGGTCGCTTTTCATATCAAAGCCTTGGCTCTTTGGCTGAAAGTGGATCCAGAGGCAGAAGAAATAAAAAATAGACTAGTCTCGTTTGCCGATTTTCTCGTAGACGGTTTCCATAAAAATTCAACTCCAGACTGGCGGTGGTTTGAGCGTGGTCTGACTTATTCAAATGCTGTGATACCCGAGGCCCTGCTTTTTGCCTATAGGGTGACGAAAAATGAGGAGTATTTAAAAATTGCTAAAGTTTCCTTAAATTTTTTGGTAGATAATTCTTTTAGTGATGAAATCTGCGTACCTGTTGGCCAAGCCGGCTGGTTTAAGCAGGGCGGCATCAAGCCTCTCTATGACCAGCAGCCCGAGGAGGTTTCGGCTTTGGTTTTGGCCCTTCAAACCATGTTTGAAATCACTCAGGATCCTTTTTATTTGGAAAAGAAAGAGCAGGCCTTTGATTGGTTTACGGGAAGCAATGTCCTCGGTCAGATAGTTTATTCTCCCACGTCTGGCGGCAGCTATGATGGTCTTGGGGAAAACCAAGTCAATCTAAATCAAGGCGCCGAATCCACCCTTTCATATTTGTTGGCTCGAGCCGCCATGGTGGAGCCGCCACATTCTATTTGATTTAATGTCTATTTTATGCAGATAATAAGCGATATGTCGTCACAGCCACTAGATCAGGGCCATCTTCATATCATGACTCAAGCGGTGCGGGACATCGCTCGTATTTTTGATGAGATTGGTTTTTCAGTCGTCCAAGGGCCAGAGCTTGAAACGGAATTTTATAATTTTGATGCTCTCAATATACCTGCCGATCATCCAGCGCGGGATATGCAAGACACCTTTTGGTTAAAAACAAAACCAGGCCAAGAGCGAAAGCTTCTACGGACCCACACTTCTTCTGTCCAGATTCGTTTTATGCAGTCACTCAAAGACAATCCTCGCCCATTCAAGATTATCATGCCGGGAAAAGTTTTTAGAAATGAAGCTACCGACGCTACGCATGAAGCTCAGTTTTTCCAGATCGAAGGGCTTTACGTCAATGAGCATGTTTCCATGGCAGAGCTCAAAGGCACCCTTGCCCTTTTTTTCAAAAAGTTCTTGGGGCCGGAAGTCAAGATCCGTTTTCGTTCGAGCTATTTTGCTTTTGTTGAGCCGGGGATTGAGGTAGATGTGCTCTGGAAAGGGAAGTGGCTCGAATTGTTGGGGGCTGGCATTGTTCATCCCAATGTGTTGTCCGCTGCTGGTCTCGATCCAAAAAAATGGCAGGGCTTTGCTTTCGGGGGCGGGATTGATCGCCTTATCATGCTTCGCTATGGCATTGACGATGTCCGTCATTTATATTCGGGCGATCTGCGCTTGATCAATCAGTTTTAATTTTTCTTCAGAATTTATGAAAATTTCTTACGCCTGGCTGCAAACATATTTTGAAAAAGCTCTTCCGTCTGCTGAAAAATTGGCAGCCCTTTTTAATGCCCATAGTTTTGAAGTTGAGTCTGTCGAAAAATTGGTCGACGATACTATTCTCGATGTTAAAGTTTTGCCTGACCGCGCACACTATGCCCTCTGTCATTGCGGGGTAGCTGGAGAGGCGAGTGCTTTGACCGAAATTGTGCTGATCAAAAAACCAAAAAATCCCTTACTTTTGGACCAAAGGGTGAGTCACGTGCCCGTAGAGGTGAAAGATGAGGTATTCTGTCGCCGATATATAGCCAGGCTGATAGAAAATGTGACGGTCGGTGACAGTCCCACTTGGCTTTGTCAGCGGCTTGAGTCTATTGGAGCTAGATCTATCAATCTTGTTGTGGACCTGGCTAATTTTGTGATGTTTGATATTGGGCAGCCCCTGCATGCTTTTGATGCCGATAAAATCAGTGGAGCTATCCAGGTGCGTAAAGCCTCGGCGGGAGAAAAAATGGTCACTCTTGATGGCAAGGAAATTATTTTGGATGAAAATGATCTGGTCATTGCGGATGATGCAGGAGTCTTGGCGATTGCCGGAGTAAAAGGCGGCAAGCGGGCGGAAGTCACACGAGGGACAACCCGAATCATCCTTGAAGCTGCCAATTTCAATCCATCCGCTATCCGCCGGACTTCTACCCGGACCAATCTTCGCAACGATTCTTCAAAGCGTTTCGAAAATGAAATCACACCTGCTCTTGCAGGCGAGGCCATGGATCAGATCACAGCTATGCTCTCCGAGCTTGTACCTGAGGCCCAAATCGGAGATACGACCGATATTTATTCTCAGCCGGCCCAAAAATGGACGGTTAGCGTCACCCCAGAATATATCTCTTCAGTTGTTGGGGTGGAGGTGTCCGCGGCAGAAATAAAAAATATTTTGACCAGGCTAAATTGTGAGGTCGAAGAGCAGAAGGCGGGAGAAAATAATGGCGTTTGCATTTTGATCACTCCACCCCTCGATCGTCTTGATCTGGTGATTTCGGCTGATATTGCTGAGGAAGTGGCTCGCATCAAGGGTTACGAAAATCTGCCAGCGGTGCTTCCTCCACCCTTGCCTTCATCTGGCGGTACGCCAGTGGACCGGACCTTCTTTTACGCTGAAAAAACTAAAAATATTTTGGTGAGTCTGGGTTTTTCTGAAGTTTTGCTCTACACGCTCGTTTCCAAAGGTGCCTTTGAAATCAGCTACCCATTGGCTAGCGACAAATCAGCCTTGCGCGAAGAGATTGCTCCCAAGATGGCCGAGTCCCTGATCACCAATGGACGGAATGCAGATTTTCTTGCTCTCGACACCGTCAAACTTTTTGAAATCGGCAAAGTTTTTCCGGCTTCCGGAGAAAAAACTTCTCTTTGTCTGGGAGTGTTGCAAATAAAAAAGAAAAAAGGGGTAACCTCGGAAAGTGTTTTGAAAGAAAGTCTAAGCGAGCTTGACCAAGCTCTCGGTACATCAGTCGCGGCTTCTGCCGCCATCGAAACGGGAGAGTATGGTGCCCGAGTGGAAATAGATTTTGATGCCCTGGTTTCAGTTTTGTCAGAAAAAAATGGCAAAAATGGATCAGAGCGGCTGGCAGAGCTGGGTTTTGAGTCTCTGCCCTCGGACAAAAAGTATCAGCCATTTTCTTTGTACCCATTTGTGGTGCGAGACATTGCGGTCTTTGTGCCTGAAGGAATGTCTCAAGACGAGCCACTAAAGTTGATCAAAAAAGAGGTAGGGGAGCTGCTCGTCAAGGACCGACTTTTTGATGTTTTCACCAAAGAGGGTAAAACTTCCTACGCCTATCGCCTGGTTTTCCAATCTTACGGACGCACTTTGACCGATGTCGAAATCGGCGCGGTGATGGAAAAAATTTCCTTGGCCATGAAAACTCTCGGGTGGGTAGTGAGGTAGTTTTTGTTTTGGTTGTGCTATAATTTTGAAATATGAAACAACAACGGCTTGATGGTTTGGCAGACGGCATCTTTGCTATCGCTATGACCTTGTTGGCTTTTGATTTACGGGTACCAGCTATCTCTAATCCTTTGGATTTCCAAGCCCTTTTTGTGGCTCTTTCCACGATCACACCCCTTTTGCTTAGTCTGGTTTTGAGTTTTGCTTTGCTTTTCACTTATTGGCGCGCCCATCACTTTTTGGCATCCGTCTATGCACGCAATCTCACGGTCGGCCTAGCTGACTACAATGCCATGTTTTTTCTTTTTATCACTCTAGTGCCGTTTTCTGCTCGCTTGCTCGGACGGTATAGTGAAAATATTACCGCCATCACGGTTTACGGTCTCAATGTTATTTGTATCGGAGTGACTCTGCTTTTTATGCGCTATTATATTGAGCACAA
>JAQTMP010000041.1 GCA_028714275.1 Candidatus Paceibacterota bacterium | reverse complement strand
CCGCTAAGGCTAAATACATTTTGTGATCGATAGTGAACTAGTACCGTGAGGGAAAGGTGAAAAGCAGCCCGTTGAGGGCGGTGAAATAGACCTGAAACCATATGCTTACAAGGAGTCGGCGCGGGCAGAATTTAATACGTAAAAAGTAAAACGTAATAAGTAATTGTGGAGATTGTTCCCTTTTACTCTTTACGCATTACGCTTTGTTTATTGAATTCTGTCCGTCACGGCGTGCCTATTGAAGAATGAGCCAACGAGTTGATGTGTGCTGCCCGGCTAAGTCCCCATAAAGGATGGAGCCATAGGGAAACCGAGTATTAATAGTGCGTTTGTAGTACACATCAGACCCGAAGCCAGTGCGAGCTTGCCATGTGCAGGGTGAAGTGATTCGAAAGAATCATGGAGGCCCGAACCGGTATGTCGTTCAACGCATTCGGATGACATGTGGTAAGAAGTGAAAAGCTAATCGAGCCTGGTAATAGCTGGTTCTCTCCGAAATAGCTTTTGGGCTAGCGTCAAATGTTCCTCTCAGGGGTAGAGCACTGGAAGGACTCGACAGGGAGAAATCTCGCGAGTCCTATCAAACTCCGAATACTGAGAGTTATAGTTTGGCAGTTAGACTGTGGGGGCTAAGCTCCACTAGTCAAAAGGGAAACAGCCCTTGATCTCTATTTAAGGTCCCTAAATCTATGCTAAGTGTACTTAAGGTGGTGAAATTTCATGGACAATGAGGAGGTTGGCTTAGAAGCAGCCATCCTTTAAAGATAGCGTAACAGCTCACTCATCCAGAGATTTTGCGCCGCAAATGAACGGGGCTAAGCATAGTACCGAAACTGAGGGCTTTCGTTTTCTTCGGAAAATGGGAGCGGTAGGAGAGTGTTCGCATCTGCAATGAAGGTAAAGGGGTGACCCATACTGGAGCGTTGCGAAGTAAGAATGTTGGCACAAGTAACCACAATGCGGGTGAGATACCCGCACGTCGAAAGATCAAGGTTTCCTTCGCTATGATTGTCAGCGAAGGGTTAGTCGGGCCTAAGGAAATGACGAGGGTCGGATCCGATGGACACATGGTTAATATTCCATGACTTTGGCGTGATGCGATGGGAGGACGGAGTGTAGTATGCTGGGCGCATTATGGATTTGCGCTCGTGGTGTGAGGAAGCTGTCTAGGTAAATCCGGACACTGCATTTAATTGCGATTCCAAGCACAGCGAAAATGGTAGAGGTTCGCCTCTATCAAATCTGGTAAAGCACGCTTCCAAGAAAATTCTCTAAGCTTAATCACGTTGAAACCGTACCGCAAACCGACACAGGTGATCAGGTCGAGTAGACCAAGACGAACGAGTGAGAGATCTCCAAGGAACTCGGCAAAAAAGCAGCCGTAACTTCGGAATAAGGCTTGCCCTTTGTTAACTCAAGGGGCTTCAACGAAAGTATCCCTGGCAACTGTTTACCAAAAACACAGCTCCCTGCGAACTCGTAAGAGGATGTATAGGGGGTGACACCTGACCAATGCCAGAAGGTCAAATAACGGCGGTGACGTATCGCAAGATATCAGCTGACTGTTATAAGCCCTGGTGAATGTCGGCCGTAACTATAGACATGACCGTTGTAGTTACGCAAAAAAATCTAACTAAATGCTGGAAACTCCTAAAGCTATTAAAACCCAAACAGTAATTCGAAAGAATAAGCTGAGTGGTATGAAAATTTAATAGATTGGACAATCAGCAGGAAAGATTCCTAAAGCATAAGCTATGGAAAATCCTCAGAGACTATACGTTAGACACTTAAGAGTCACATTGAAATGTCGACGGCTCTTTAAGAGAAGATATAGTCCGATCTCATAAGAAACTATGAGCTAACAAAAACTTCTAGAGTTTAGAAGAAAAAATGAACGGTCCTAAGGTAGCGAAATTCCTTGTCTGGTAATTGAATTGCCAGTGCAGAGAGTGATCTCTGTACGAAAATTGGCTAATAACGGTGAAGTCCTCGCTGGAGCAATGGTTCAAGGCCATATGCAATGAAAGCAAGATAATACCGTGGGAAGTCGTCTTTAACTAGATTGACCCCGTAACGACTGGAGTTATTGTCAAATAATTTTGATAATAATGAAGATAGTGTCCTAATTTAAATTTTTATTAAAATTTTATCTTATATAAAGTATAATAAAAAAATGATTGAGAACTATAATACGCCAACGCTGAAAAGAGAACTGGGAAACTATATCTCAGGATATGTTGATGGGGAAGGATGCTTCAGTGTGTCTTTTTCCATCAGACCAAAACTTAATGTAGGTTGGGAAGTAAAACCAAGCTTTGCTGTTGCTCAAAATTTTGATCGACGAGAAGTATTGGATCTTATGATGGAATATTTTGGATGCGGCAATATTCGCAAGAATACTGCTGATAAAACTCTCAAATACGAAATCAGAAGTCTGACAGAGTTACTTGAAAAAGTAATTCCGCATTTTAAATCCTTTCCGCTTATATCCGCAAAGCAAAAAGATTTTTTAATCTTTGAAAAAATTTGTGGACTAATGAAAAACTTTAAGCATCTTGATGTACTTGGATTCCAAGAAATTGTGGATAATGCGCTTCTAATGAACAGTTCTGGAAAACGGAAATATTCAAAGGAGGTGCTACGCACATCTATTCAGATGAAGATATAGTCTATGCCCTTATGAAAATAAGGGGAATACATGAAGTTCAGACGCGCACGAATGGTGTAATGACTGGGGAACTGTCTCGGAGATTTGCTCGGTGAAAATGCAATAGCGGTGAAGATGCCGCTTACCTGCAGTTAGACGAAAAGACCCCAGAAGCTTTACTACAACTTGGTATTGGCCGTATGTTTTCACTGCGTAGCATAGGTGGGAGACTTTGAAGGATTGATTTCGGTTAGTCTGGAGTCGTCAGTGAAATACCACTCTGTACAAACATACGTTCTAACCTCGACGGCAAAAACGACGAGGGACAGTATCTGGCGGGTAGTTTTAGTGGGGCGCTATCCTCCTAAAAGGTAACGGAGGAGTTTATTAAGGTTGGCTAGGCGCGAATGGAAACCGTGCCGATAGTGTAATGGCACAAGCCAGCTTAACTGTAAGGCGGATATGCCGAGCAGGTGCGAAAGCAGAACATAGTGATCCGACCGTTCGCATTAGATGCGGCGGGAGCTCATCAGATAAAAGCTACTCTGGGGATAACAGGCTGGTTGTGCCTAAGAGTCCAAATCGACGGCACAGTTCGGCACCTTAACACATCGGGGTGCCTATGACAGTAATGTCATACAAAAACAACTTGGCTTATAACGGTGAACTCCTTATAATATAATTTTATTTACAAGGACAATACCGTGGGAAGTCTATCTCAAATACAACTTGCAGTAATTATCGGGTCGCTTTTAGGCGACGGGTATATTCGCACTATTCCAGGAAGAAAAAATTCTTTCTTGGAAATTAATCATTCAATCAAACAGAAAGAATATGTTGATTGGAAGTACGAAATTCTTAAAGAGATTACTGTAAGTGGGCCAAAAAGTAGGATAATTGATAAAGTAAGGACAGCATATCGTTTTTATACGAAACAGCTTCCAGAGCTTACTCAATTAGAAAAAAGATTTTATCAAAATGGAAAGAAAGTTATTCCAAATGATTTAATTATAAGTCCACTTTCTTTGGCGGTATGGTTTATGGATGATGGAAGTAAATGTAGGGAATGTGATGTATATCTTAATACTCAGCAATTTGGTCTAGAAGATCAAATGAGATTGCTGGATACACTCAAAGCATTCAACATAGATGCTCGATTGAATAAAGACAAAGTATATAAGCGAATTCGCTTTATGAAATCTAGTCTTGCTCAATTTAGAAATCTAGTAAAACCTTACATAATTCCATCAATGAAATACAAAATCGAGATATGACCCTGTAGAGACTTGACCTTAACTGGTCGGAGTGTGAGAGGAAAATGCCTCTCATGCTAACACGCCGAGCTCCAATGTATTTATAAGTACATTGGATGAAGATATAGTCCATGCCACTAGTAATAGTGGAAGTAAACGACAGCGATGTCGGCTCAACTTATCCTGGGGCTGGAGAAGGTCCCAAGGGTTTGGCTGTTCGCCAATTAAAAAGTTACGCGAGCTGGGTTCAGACCGTTGAGAAATTAATACGTAATGCGTAAAAAGTGATACGTAATTGAATTTTCAACAATCTGAGCCCTCAGAGAAAAATTATACAAATAAAAATTTGTAAACTGTTATTTAGTCTTTTCGAATATTGAAAAATATAAAGGAAACCAACAAGTATAAATTCACGGCGGTCATGTGTAGAAATATATATCGATCCAAGTTAACTTATATCGGTGAAAGCCCAAGCTCTCCTATAGAGAGAAGGCCAATACCGAGGGAAGAGGCCTCGAAGACTCGGCATAAGTGTCGCTTCGCTCCCTTACCCGTAGAGACTACACGTTAACCATCTTAGTTTCGTAAATAATTTATTTTATTTGCGGAAAAAGATGATGATATAGTCCAATGCACACAGGAATGTGTGAAATTCATGCGTGAGACAGGTTGGTCTCCTATCTACTGCAGGCGTTGATTTTTGAGAAGATTTGCTCCTAGTACGAGAGGACCGGAGTGAACTGACCTCTGGTGTGTCTGCTGTCCTGCCAAGGGCATCGCAGAGTAGCTAAGTCGGGAATGGATAAACGCTGAAGGCATCTAAGCGTGAAGCCAGCTTCAAGATAAGAAATCGTTATAGGCCCGTGAGAGATTATCACGTTGATAGGCTCTAGGTGTAAGACGAGTAATCGTTTCAGCCGAGGAGTACTAATGCGCCGATTCCTATTAGGAAATTTGAAAGTCACAGTTATTTTTACGTTTTTTTACCTGGTTAGCAAGAGCAGCCCCTGTATTATTTTTGCAGGGGTTGGGCGGGGTCTGGCCTGAAAAAATAATACAGGGGCTGCTCTTTATTGAATATTTTGTTCTGGTGATTTGTCGTGGGGGTTACACCTGATCTCATTCCGAACTCAGAAGTTAAGACCCATTGAGGCGATGATACTCTTTTGGAGGGGAAAGTAGCTTGTCGCCAGAACAAAGGATTCAATCAAAAAAACCTAGAATGTATTTTCGAACTGCACGCGTTCCGGCCTGCTGGCCGGCCGCTCTGCTCGGAGCCAAGCTCCTGTGCAAGGCATTTCTCAAATACATTCTAGGTTTTTTATTTACTTATTTTTAGCATAATGTGGACCAAACAATGCTCTAGAGGACATTGCGCAGGGCTTGGCCCGAGCAGAGCAAATTTTCAGCAGAAAATTATGCGGGTCCGAGAGAGTATTGTTTGGGGAGTTTTGTGCTAAAATGTTTCCATGTCTTCCTGGGCTGTCAAACGTCAAGTCACCTATATATCCGTTGTTGTCGGGGTGCTTATTGTCGTCTCAGCTTTGCCCGTCTACTATATTTTTATTAAAAAAACCCCGACCTGTTACGACAATATTTTAAACCAAAACGAAACAGGTATAGATTGCGGTGGCGTCTGCAACAAAGTCTGTCCAAACGATATTAAAAATGTACCGAGCGCGGTGTGGAGTCGAGCGTTTAAGGTGACCGACGGAGTCTACAATCTCGTAGCGTATATTCAAAATCCAAACATCAATTATGTCTCTGAGCCTATCTCGTATTCCTTTAAAGTGTACGATGTAAATAATGTTTTGATCGCCACCCGTGAAGGTCAGACCTCAATTCCTCCGAATAAAAGTTTTCCAATATTTGAGGCGGCAGTCAATGTTGGCCAGCGCGTGCCTGCTCAGGTCTTCTTTGAGTTTGGAGATGGGAGCCCATCGACCTTTAATGGACTCTGGCATAGGTTTACCGATCAGCCGGTGCAGTTTGAGGTCAACGACACAGTCCTTTTAGATGCCAGCACCAGTCCACGACTTTCTTCATCTATCCGCAATGATTCAATTCAGGATTTCAGTAATATTGAAGTGGTGGCGGTAATATATGATATGGATGGAAATGCCATGGCCGCTTCTCAGACCATTGTGGACTCTTTAGCTAGAAATTCTTCTCAACCCGTTATTTTTACTTGGCCCAAGGGTTTTTCTTCGGCGGTCTCAAAAATAGAAATTGTTCCTCGTTTTCCTTTTACTATTCACTAGTAAATTTAATTATCCACCGCGACTAAAATTATCTACATTATGACAGAACGTTTGCGCACACTGTATGCCTCAATTGACTGGACGCTTTTTCTGGCGCTAATCCCTATTTTTTGTGCAGGGCTCGTGACCATGGCTTCTTTTACCGGGCAGGAAGGTTTCTTCAATCGTCAGCTCATTTGGATTGCGGTGGCCCTAGCCGTCCTTTTTGGGGTCAGCTTTTTAGACGTCCGTTTTTTGAGGAGAACGTCGGTGCTTGTGGCTCTCTATGGAGTTTCGTGCGCCGCGCTCATCGCGCTTTTTGCCCTTGGACATACGTCGCGCGGCGCCCGCTCCTGGGTCAACCTTGGCTTTTTTTCCATCCAGCCCTCTGATCCTTTGAAAATTATTTTGATCCTAATGTTGGCTAAATATTTTTCCAAACGCCACATTGAGATTGCCAATATTAGGCACATTATTGTTTCGGGTATTTATGCTATCGT
>JAQTMP010000040.1 GCA_028714275.1 Candidatus Paceibacterota bacterium | reverse complement strand
GGACAGTATAGTGAAAATATTACCGCCATCACGGTTTACGGTCTCAATGTTATTTGTATCGGAGTGACTCTGCTTTTTATGCGCTATTATATTGAGCACAACCCGGCTATCGAAACGGCGCCCATCACGCCTACAGATCGCCGCAGCGGCTACATCCGTATTATTTTTCCGATCGTCTCAGCTTTGGCTGCCATTATTATTGGTTTTTGGAATCCGACTCTTTCACTTTTGATTTTTACGATTGCCATTATTTTTAACATCGTCCCTGCCAGCACCAACATTCTCCACAATTGGATCGAGAGATTTTTTGCTCCCGATTTAAAAGCTAAAGACTTGGCTAAAATGGCGCCGCGCAGCCCGTATATGAGATTGCATGGTTTTGCCTTGTTGCCGAGGACCATTGATAAATGTCGGGCAACTATTGCGGGTACGGTAGGGGAGTATCGTTTTAATTGTCCTTTAGATAAAACTTTGTTTGGTTTTAAGGGGATTGAAGCTGGACCTTTTCGTGATTTTGTGGCCTGTGGGGTTTCCGATGAAGAGATTGGCAAATGGGTCAATGAACACGGCTATTTCAAAACGGTTGAAGAAATAAAGCACTGGTCTGATAGTTTGGACGGACAGTTTGACGGTGTGGTTGAGGACGACAGGGTTTCTTTTCCAGTTTTTGCCAAAAAGCGAAAAATCGCATAAGATAGCGGAGCGGTGACTAGAAAGTTTTGCCGTTGTAGCTCAGTTGGTAGAGCATCCCCATGGTAAGGGGAAGGTCGACAGTTCGATTCTGTCCAATGGCTCCAAAAAACCAAAAAACCTAAATACCCTTGGCTCGTACCCACTCTGCCTGAAGACTCAAGTTCTATCTGGCAGCAGGGAAACGTCGCCAAGGGTATTTAGGTTTCTGGGTATTTTCTTCGTAGAAAATTGACGAGTTTTTGGAATAGTTTTCATGTGTTTTTGGTATATTGCGTTTATTAGCAATGTAGTATAATCAAAAATAAATATGGATACAGCCGTTTATGTTACCGAAGATCGTCTCAGCCTTGTTTTACAAAGCTTTTTTCAAATGTTTGAAAAGCGTCAAGATGAGAAAATCTATAATCTCACTGAAGATTATAGGAGGTATGCCGCTGCCCAAATTGAGCAAATCCGTGATGATATTAGAGGATTTGGAGATACTTTAGAGGGGTTTAGAGACAGACTTGATGCAATTGAACACAAGCAAGATTTATTTGAGCTTACCCTCGATCGTTTTAATCAAAAGCTAGATAGCACCATAGAAATGGTTGCAAAGAATTGTGAAGATATCTGTGAAATTAAGGAGGATATCTGTGAAATGAAAGAAGATATTTGCGAGATGAAGGAAGATATTTCTCTCTTGAAAAAGGATGTGGCAGAACTAAAAACAGACGTTAGTATATTAAAAATAGATGTGGGGTGTCTAAAAGTAGATGTATCTGATTTAAAAATAGATATGAAAAAAGTCAAAAAGATTCTCCAGATTACAGATTGATTTGTCGATGAGTCCGATTGTGCTATATTCTGTATGTATTTTAATAAATTCAGCCGATGTAGCTGTCTTGGTAGGCCCAACATAATTTTGCCGATGTAGCTCAGTTGGTAGAGCAATGCTTTCGTAAAGCAGAGGTCGTGAGTTCGATTCTCACCTTCGGCTCCGTGTTATAATCACCTTATGGATAATTCAGAAAATTCTCATATGCATCAAAATGCTTCCCGCATCGCCGAAATAGAAAATGCGATGCTAAAGGCGGATTTTTGGCAAGACAGGGAAAAAGCCCAAACCTTGGTCAAAGAGCTTTCCGCTCTCAAGTCCCCAATTTTAGCTTCAGCCATGGATGGTCCTTACGACCAGAGCGGCGCTATTATCACTATTTTTTCTGGAGCCGGCGGAGACGACTCAGAGGACTTTTCTCGGATGCTTTTTGATATGTATTCAGCCTATCTCAAGCGTAAGGGTTGGCCGACTGTACTTTTGCATGAAAATAAAAATGACCACAACGGTTTTCGCAACGTTTCTTTTGAAATAAATGCCAAAAATGCTTACGGCACGCTTAAATACGAGTCGGGAGTGCATCGTTTGGTCCGCCTCTCACCTTTTAATGCTAAAAAACTCAGACACACTTCATTTTCCATGGTAGAAGTGATCCCTAAATTTGAAAAAACGGTGACGGACATTCAAATACCCGATGACGAGCTTGAGATTACCTTTGCCAGAGCTGGCGGTCCGGGCGGACAAAACGTCAATAAACGCGAAACGGCCGTGCGAATAGTCCACAAACCCACCAAACTATCAGTACATGTAGTCTCGGAGCGCTCCCAGCTGCAAAATAAGGAAAAAGCTATAGCCATTCTCAAAGGAAAATTGTATACTCTAAGAGAGGCAGAACGTATGTCCAAAGAAAAGGGAATGTATATTTCCAAGACGACCGATGTAGAGTGGGGCAATCAAATCCGCTCATACGTCCTCCACCCCTATAAGCTCGTCAAGGACCATCGCACGGATTTAGAAGTCCGCGATATCAAAGGAGTCCTCGAAGACGGCGAGCTTGATGAGTTTATTGCCGCCGAGCATCAATTTTTTGCTCAAACTAAATAAATTTAAACTTTCTTATGATTTACTTTAACAACGTTTCCAAAATATACGCCGACAATTCCGTCGCTCTCCAGGGTATCAATCTAAAAATATCACCAAAAGAATTTGTCTCGATCGTGGGGCAGTCTGGCGCGGGAAAAACTACCTTGCTCCGCATGATTTTGGCTGAAGAGCGTCCGACCGAAGGAGAGATTTTTTTTGAATCAATAGATGTGCAGTCACTTAAAAGAGGGCAGATGAATGATTTGCGCCGCCGCATCGGGACGGTTTTTCAGGATTTTCGCCTTTTGCCTCACAAGACGGCTTATGAAAACATTGCGTTTGCCATGGAGGCGGCGGGCAGGACTGAAGAAGAGATTGCAGCTGATGTGCCCCATGTCCTCGATCTTGTTGATCTGGGTAAAAAAATGCACAACTTTCCCCACCAGCTTTCAGGTGGAGAAAAACAGCGCGTAGCCATTGCTCGCGCCATTGTCAATCAGCCAGATCTCATTATCGCAGATGAGCCAACTGGCAACCTTGATCCCGTCAACACTTTTGATGTGGTCCAGATTTTGAAAAAAATAAATGACCTGGGTACTACGGTTATTTTGACTACCCACAATAAGGGCGTGATTGATTCACTCGGCAAGCGGGTGATCACTATGGAAAACGGGAAAATTATCCGAGATGATAAGGAAGGCAAGTACGTGCTATAATAAATTAAAAATATGTTCTGGACAAAAATAAAAAGAGTTTTGAAGGCGGGATCAATCAGTTTTTGGAGAAATGGATCAGTTTCTTTGGCTTCGGTTTTGATTATGACCGTGACTCTTTCAGTCGTCACTTCTTTGCTCCTGGAAAATGCCATGATGAATTCGATCCTTTCCGGTCTCAAGGATAAGGTAGATGTCAATGTGTATTTTACCACTACCGCCAACGAATCCGATATTTTAGATCTCCAAAAAGAAATTCAAGCTCTGCCAGAAGTCCAGTCTGTGCAATATATTTCAAGCGAGCAGGCCTTGTCTGATTTTCGCACTCGACATCAAAACGATCAGCTCACTCTCCAGGCTCTGGATGAATTGTCAGGCAATCCGCTCGGAGCCGTTTTGAATATTAAAACCAAAGAGCCTTCTCAATACGAGGGTCTGGCGCAATTTTTGCAAAGCAAGAGCGATCTCAGCGCCAACAGTGGCACTTCAAGCATCATTGATAAGATAAATTACAATCAAAACAAAGTGGCTATCGACAATCTTTCCAAAGTGATCAATGCGACGCATCAGTTTGGCCTTTTCCGCGCCATCTTTTATATCTTGATTGCCCTGCTCATTTCTTTCAACACAATCCGTCTTTCCATTTACAGTTCTCGGGAGGAGATTGCGGTGATGCGGCTTGTCGGAGCCTCTAATACTTTTATTCGCGGGCCATTTGTGGTGGTTGGTCTGATGTATGGATTTATAGGGACCATTATTACGCTGGCTATTTTTTATCCTATCTCGTATTGGGTCGGCACATCCGGCTACGGTCTCTCAGTTTTGACAGGTCTCAATATGTTCAATTACTATGTGGCCAATTTCGCCCAAATCTTTTTGATTATTTTGGTAACAGGGTTGGTGTTGGGAGGGGCGTCGAGTTATCTAGCGGTGAAGCGGTATTTAAAGATATAGTTTTTCGGGCTGAAAATTTTGGAACTAGGATACCCTTTTTCTCAATATGTAATATAAGGCATAATTTTCATGTCTTATATTACATATTGAGAAAAAGAGACATACCAACCAGGAATGTTACGCCTCCTGAATATTACCAATCTGTAGAGATTTTAAAATAAAAACCGCTCGCCAGCACAGCAGGATGGGGGTCCTGATGTGTGGCGAGCGATTAGTGGGGGAGGGTGCCTTACATGGCGCAACTGCAGCCGACGTGCAATTTGGCATCTTTTTTCTGCACGGCTGGCAGAGTTGCAACGTGAGGATTGATGAGGGTGAAAAGCTCAACAGCGGTACGTGAGGCCTCCTGGGTTGAAGGAAAATAGCCTCGAGCGCGATGATGCCGGTCAAAGACCCTTTCCATCAAGCTAATACAATCGACACCTTTGACGACGCCGATGATTACCTGCTTATTTTTGAGGTCGGCTTCCACTTGGCGCCTTTGTTCGGGGTTTCTGTCCGAGAGATACACTTTGATCTCGTTCTCGCCGATTGTGCTCTGTGTAAAGGCAGGCACCGTCAGGCCGGCCCTTTCGAGGGATTCGATGACTTTGACCTGATTTTCGGGTGAATACTCGACAATAAAAACACTTGATGTTCTCGACATAATTTTTCAAATCTGGACACTATACTGCCACCCTTCACATAAAAAGTCAACATCGCCTAAAAGAGGAAAATTGGGTAGAATAAAAGGAAACACATGCCTAAAAAAAATAAAAAATCTCTCACTTCTCATAAATATATTTTTGTTATCGGAGGAGTGATGTCGGGAGTAGGGAAAGGCATCACCACTTCATCGCTCGGCACTATCCTTCAGGCGAAAGGATTTAATGTCAACATCGCCAAAGTCGACCCTTATCTAAACGTAGACGCCGGCACTATGAACCCCACCGAACACGGTGAGGTTTTTGTTTTAAATAGCGGACTCGAAACGGATCAGGATATGGGCAACTATGAGCGTTTTCTCAATCGTGACCTCACTGAAGCTGATTATATGACAAGTGGCATGGTCTACAAGTATGTCATCGACAAAGAGCGCGCGCTCGGCTTTGGAGGCAGGTGCATCGACGCTGACACGATCCGAGATGAGATCATTCATCGCTATGAAGACGCAGCGCGTAAAAACAAATCAGAAATCTCCATCATCGAAATCGGCGGTACGGTGGGCGACTACCAAAATATTATGTTTATCGAAGCCGCGCGAGTGCTCAAAGTCAAAAATCCTCACGACGTTATTTTTATTATGGTTTCTTTTTTGCCGATCCCTTCCAAGCTTGGCGAAATGAAATCCAAACCAACTCAAAATGCCATCCGCCAGCTCAACTCCTATGGCGTCCAAACGGACTTTATTATTGCTCGCAGCGAAGTGCCCTTGGACAAAAAACGCAAGGACAAGATCGCTATTTCGTGCAACGTGCCGATCGAAAATGTCATTTCTGCTCCGGATATCGACAGCATCTATGATGTCCCTTTAAATTTTGAAAAAGATAAGCTTGGTGAAATGCTCGTCAAGGCTCTCGGCCTTTCGAATGGGCATATTGACATGTCGCCGTGGAAAACTTTTGTCAACAAGGTTAAAAAAGTGAAAAATAGCAAAACTGTAGGGAAAGATGGCAAGCCACGAGAGGTGAACATTGCTGTGGTGGGCAAATATTTTGATAGCGGGGATTTTGTGTTGTCGGACGCCTACCTTTCTGTGATTGAGGCGATCAAATTTTCGGCGTACAGTGTGGGCGTCAAAGCCAA
Organism: Candidatus Paceibacterota bacterium; assembly: GCA_028714275.1. Lineage (NCBI taxonomy): Bacteria > Bacillati > Minisyncoccota > Minisyncoccota bacterium. The sequence goes on along the minus strand of JAQTMP010000040.1, from coordinate 895 downwards.
TCTAGCGTGGGTCAATGCCAAGGATTTTGAGACGACTGGAGAAAAAGGAGTTAAAAAAGGGGTCAGCGAAAAAATCAGCAAAGAGCGCATTGTCGGGCTGAAAAAATATGATGGCATCCTGGTGCCGGGCGGCTTTGGCGAGTCGGGGATCGAGGGCAAGCTCAAAGTGATAGAGTTTGCGCGGACTCATGGAGTGCCATACTTTGGACTCTGCTACGGTATGCAGCTCTTAGTCATTGAATACGCCCGCAATGTTTTGGGCTGGAAGGATGCCAACACTGCCGAGATCAATCCAGCGGCCAAGCACCTAGTCATTGACATTATGCCCGATCAAAAGAAAAAATTGGCTGAAGGAAAATACGGCGCCTCTATGCGTCTCGGCTCGTATGTTGCGCATTTAAAAAAAGGCACTATTGCCCAAGCGGCGTATGGAGCCAAGACGATCAATGAACGTCATCGTCATCGCTATGAGGTCAATCCAGAATATGTTAAAGACCTCGAGCAAGCCGGTCTGGTTTTTTCAGCCACCTCACCAGATGGAAAATTGATGGAGATTGCGGAGCTGCCGCAAAAAAAAGGTACAGGAGCAGCTGGGCAGCATCCATTTTTCCTCGGCACCCAATTTCATCCCGAGCTTCGGGCTCGACCGCTGGCTCCGCACCCACTTTTTACGGAGTTTGTGAAAGCGGCCCTTCGGAGAAAAAAAGCTATTTGACAAAAAGTCAATAGTGATTATGATTAGCCCAGAGACAACCGAAGGTCAAACCTTCACCACTAGAACGGAGGGCACTATGGGACCCTTAAATTTTGAGACGCTGATGCGGCATTGTGCCGACCAGCATGCTTGGCAGCCTGAAAACGTGAAGCGTTTCGAGCGCTTTTGCGAATCCAAAGG
>JAQTMP010000039.1 GCA_028714275.1 Candidatus Paceibacterota bacterium | reverse complement strand
GTGTTGAACATCACGCAGATTTTCATGACAACATCCTTGAGCTCACCGTTGATAAGGCTGAGCAGCCCGACGGCGCCCGGCTCCGCAAAGCCAAGACGAATAGCTTCCTTGCAGGCTCCTCCAAATGTGCTCCCAGAGCGTATTTGGTCAAAGATGAAGTTTAGAGTGCCGTTGAGCACGGCGCTGATTCTCACAGGCTTGTCTCCAATATGACGTGATTTGATGTATGGCAGCATCCTGGTGCCTCCACCCGCCGAAGCACTGAAACCGATCTGCTTGCGATACGGAAGCAACAACTGGGCGTGATACGCGAAGGCTCCCTTTTCACAAGTAATGACTGGTATATTGGCTTCGGCACACGCCAGGATATAATCCCGTGCCGCCTCGCCTTTGTCCCGAGTTGAGATTGTGATGAACACGGCTTCCGGGCGCTGGGCCTGCAGAAAATCCGGAAATAAACACGCCGACAAGGTCTTCACATGAAAAAATGCGGTCTCAAAACCCTTGCCAGTAAGATAACCTGAGAGGTAGGTACCGATTCCTCCCTTACCGACGATGACTACTTTATTTTTTTGCATAGAACTGCCCTTCTCTTATTTGAGATTTTCTTCTATTGGACATAATACTGACTTATGGTCAAATGTCCAGGAATTCCCAATCCCCTAGCTTGTTTTTATGCTTAAATTGAGATATCTTGATAGGGCATGCGCGGTTAGCTCAGTTGGTAGAGCGCAACATTGACGTTGTTGATGTCGGGGGTTCGAATCCCTCACCGCGCACCAGACACGGTCTAAAATACGCAGTCAAAATATTATGAAAATCCTCGGCATTGAAACCAGCTGTGATGAGACGGCTATTTGTATTCTTGAGGGTGATCCATCAGAAAACGACCTTGGGGTCAGGCTGCTTGGAGAAACCATCAATTCCCAAACTAAAATCCACGAACAATACGGGGGTGTTTTTCCTATGATGGCCAAGCGTGAACATGCTAAAAATATTTTACCCTTGCTGGAACAAACTTTGAAACAGGCGAGCTTGTATGTGGCCGCACACGAGAAAGTTGATTCACTCGATAAAGAAATCGGAAAAAAACTCGAAGAAATTTTTCAAAAGGAAACTGGATTACTTGAAGAGACCTTGAATTTTATTTCATCTATCAAAAAACCAGACCTTGATGCTATTGCTGTGACTGAGGGTCCCGGTCTAGAACCAGCACTTTGGGTCGGCCTACTTGTGGCCCAAGCCCTCGGTCTCGCTTGGAATATTCCAGTCCTACCAACCAACCACATGGAGGGACACATCGTGGCTTCCCTACTTATTCCCGATCAAAAGCTCACACTGACACTCGCCGTTCCCAACTTCCCCGCCCTTGCGTTGCTTATTTCTGGCGGACACACTGAGCTAGTCTTGGTCAAGGATTGGCATCACTACGAAATTATTGGCTCGACCAAGGACGACGCTATTGGTGAAGCTTTTGATAAAGTCGCCCGTCTGCTCGGTCTACCCTATCCCGGGGGTCCAGAAATTTCCAAACTCGCGGCCGAATGGCGAGCTGAATATAGTCAGCCTCTATTTACCTTGCCTCGCCCCATGCTCAAATCCCCCGACTTTGATTTTTCTTTTTCTGGGATCAAGACAGCTGTGCTATATGCTGTACGCCACTTTGAAAAAGAAAATAACCGGCCACTCAACCAAAAAGAAAAGCAGGCCTTGGCTGGGGAATTTGAAAATGCCGTGACCGAAGTGCTAATTTCAAAAACTCGGCGAGCAATCGCAGAAAAAGGTGCCCAGTCGCTGATCCTCGGTGGCGGGGTGACTGCCAATACCTACATCCGTGAAGCCTTCAAAAAACTTTCGGCTGAAATGAGCACTCCTCTATATTTACCCGAAACTAAACTTTCCACCGACAATGCTGTCATGATTGCATTGGCCGGTTATTTGCGGATAAAAAACAATCAAAACACTGTGGGTCCATCTCTTCGGGCCAAAGGAAACTTATCTTTATAAATCCACATTTTTCTGCTAAAATAGTCTTCAATGAACCCTTCAAATATTCCTGAAAAATTCCTAAAACCTTACGACCCTGTTGAGACTGAACCCCGCATCTACAAACTCTGGGAGGAAAGTGGCTTTTTCAATCCCGATATTTGTATTAAAAAGGGTATCACTGCCCCGGATGCCGAACCTTACACTATCATCCTTCCCCCTCCCAACGTCACCGGTATCCTCCATATGGGACACGCCCTGATGGCCGCTATTGAAGATATTGAGATACGTTTTCATCGCATGCGAGGCTATCGCACCCTCTGGGTCCCAGGTACCGACCACGCCGCTATTGCCACCCAGTCACGGGTGGAAAAAGATATTCAAAAAAGTGAGGGCAAGACCCGTCACGATCTCGGCCGTGAAGAAATGCTCAAGCGCATCAATACTCACGCCAAACAAAGTCAAGCCTCCATCAATGCTCAAATAAAAACTCTCGGGGCTTCATGTGATTGGTCACGTGAAGCTTTCACTTTGGACGATGCCCGACATCACGCCGTCTACACCGCTTTCAAACGTATGTATGATGCTGGTCTGATCTATCGCGGTCATCGCATCGTCAACTGGGACCCAAAAGGCCAGACCACTATTTCTGACGATGAGATTGTCTACGAAGAACGCCAAGCCACTCTTTACACTTTTAAATATTCTGCTGATTTTCCTATTGCTATCTCGACCACCCGCCCTGAAACCAAAGTCGGAGATACAGCAGTGGCTGTTCATCCAGACGACCCTCGCTATGCGGAGTTTGTCGGTAAGGAATACGACGTGGCTTTTTGTGGCGTCCCTCTGCATATAAAAATAATTGCCGACAAAGCCGTAGAAAAAGATTTCGGGACTGGAGCTCTAGGGGTGACTCCGGCCCATAGCATGATTGACTGGGAAATAGCTGACCGACACAAGCTTCCCAGACCGCAGGTCATCAACGAGTACGCCAGGATGATGGTGGGCGATGATCGCATCAAGGATAAAAAAACTACCGAGGCCCGCATCGCCGTCGTTGAGTGGCTCCGCGCTGAAAAACTTTTACTTAAAGAAGAGCCGACGACTCAAAATATTTCGACGGCGGAGCGCACTGGCGGTATCGTAGAGCCGTTGCCAAAGCTGCAGTGGTTTATGGCCGTCAACAAACCCTTTGTCCTCTCACATTCACAAATAGATGGCATACCTTCTGGCGGCGAAACAACCCTAAAAGAAATTATGCGCAAAGCCGTGGAGGGTGGCCAGATTTCCATTTTGCCAGACTATTTTTCTAAGACCTATTTTCATTGGATAAACAACCTCAACGATTGGTGTATCTCACGCCAGATCTGGTATGGCCACCGCATCCCCGTATGGTACAAAGGTGAATCAACAGAAAGGCCTGATGAGATCTGGTGTGACCTAAAAGCGCCTGAGGGATCCGAATGGAAACAAGATGAGGACACTTTGGACACTTGGTTTTCATCCGGTCTGTGGACATTTTCTACTCTCGGCTGGCCAGACAATTTTGATGAAAAGACCGGCAAAATAAAAGCGGGATTTGAAAAATCTGATCTCGCTATCTACCACCCGACTGACCTGCTAGAAACTGGCTATGAAATCCTCTTTTTCTGGGTGGCCCGCATGATTTTGATGAGCGGGTTCCATCTTGGCACCGTCCCATTCAAAAAAATTTACTTGCATGGCACAGTCCGCGATGCCCAAGGCCGCAAGATGTCCAAATCTTTAGGCAATGGCATAGACCCAATGGATGTGGCTAAAAAATATGGCATGGATGCCGGGCGCATGGCGCTCGTCCTCGGCGCCGCGCCCGGCATCGACACCAAAATTTCCGAAGACAAAATCAAAGGTCAAAAACATTTTGCCAATAAACTTTGGAACATTACTCGTTTTGTCCTGCAATCCACTATCCGCGCAGACGAGACGATTGTACATTATGGTGCTGAATTTAAAAATTGGAGCGAAGCAGATAAAGCTCTCATCGCCGCCCGTGATACTGAAATTCAATCTGCCACTCAGGAAATAGAAGACTTGAATATCCACATCGCTGCTGAGCGACTATACCATTATGCCTGGCATACTTTTGCCGACACAATCCTAGAGGATAGCAAAAAAATTATCGGCGACAATTTTAAAGGCAACACTGTCAAGTCAGGTCAAGAGGTTGACTCGCGTCAACAATTTTTATTGCAGACTCTTCGTACTCTCCTTATGGCTTTGCATCCTTTTATGCCTTTTGTCACCGAAGAAATCTGGTCATCAATCCCTTCAGAGCGGATCGGGCGAAAAGACACGCCCTTGATAGTAGAGCAGTGGCCCAGATATGCTGGCCTAAAATAATTTATTTTTTATGGCAACATTCTTTAATTCTTTTTCTATCTTCTCAAACGGACTTGTTTCATTTTCTTATGCCTTCCTGGCCGGCTTGATTCCCGCTCTTATTTGGCTTTGGTTTTGGCTTCACGAAGACCAGCATCCAGAACCCGTCAGGCTGATCATTAGCACTTTCCTTGTGGGCATGCTGGGAGTGATCATCGTGGCCCCTTTTGAACGCTATATGGCCACCCTCTTTCCAAGTGGCAGTCTTGAGGTTCTCTTTTTGTGGGCTGTCGGCGAGGAAGTAGTCAAATATCTGGCCGCTTGGACAATAGCTCTCCGGACCAGGGCTTTTGATGAGCCGATTGATGCTTTTGTCTACATGACCACGGCTGCTTTGGGTTTTTCGGCCCTTGAAAATGTTTTTTTTACCTTGACCCCAATCCTGGCCGGCGATCCTTTCCGCAGCCTCCTCACTGGTGACATGCGTTTTATTGGAGCCAGTCTTTTGCACATAGTCACTTCGGGCCTAGTGGCTATTTTTATTGGCTTGGCCTATTACAAAAAAAGCTGGATCAAAAGCGGGGCGGTCATAGTGGGACTAGTCCTCGCCATCACATTGCACACTGTCTTTAATTTCTTTATAATAGTAAGCAACGGATCAAGTACATTTATTGTTTTTGGTCTCGTCTGGATTGCCATTATCGCTATTATTTTCTTATTAGAAAAAATAAAGTCGATTCATGCGCAGAAAATATAAATGGTTCAAAAAATAGTTCGATAATTTAAATAAAAATATGAAAGAAAAACGTTCACTTTTTGAAAGACTCACTGGCAGCATTTCTGTTGATGATGATTTCGAAGACGAGGAGGAAACCGAAGAGCAAGAGCCTGCTCGTAGTATCAAATTTCCTCCAGCAAAGAAGGGCAAGCAAAGCAACCTCCCAAACCCATCTTCTATAGCCACTTGGATGGAAGAAGAGTCGGGCGAAGGCCAGCTTTCTGTAGACGTTTACGAAACTCCCACTGAAATAGTCATCAAGACCATGGTGGCCGGAGTCAAGAGAGAGGATTTGGATATTTCTCTCACTCGAGACATGGTCACTATTAAAGGCAAGCGTGAAGAAGAGCACGATGTCTCTGAGGACAATTACGTTCACAAGGAGCTTTACTGGGGCAGTTTTTCTCGCAGTATTCTTTTGCCTCATGAGGTAGAGATTGAAGAGGCTGAAGCCACTGAAAATCTAGGCATGCTGACTATTCGTTTACCGAAAGTCGACAAGGAGCGCCAGACTAAGCTCAAAGTGATGAAGGCGATCTAAAAATTTTTCAAACATTAACTAAAGAAAAAGCCGGATGCATTGCAGAGTGCACCCGACTTTTTGTTTTGATATTCTAGGTTTTTGCCTGCTTTTTACAGTGTGGCTATTTCACTCATCTGGCAGTTTTTTGAATTGTGGAGATAGTACATGATCCCCATCGTCAGTAATGCTGGGAAAAACCCTCCCTGGAAGAACATCCCGAGAAAGGTGGCGCCGGAAAAGATGAGCATAGACCAAGCTAGGTAGCCGAGATATCGACTGATCAAGTCTTGGTGACTCAACCCAAACAACCACTCGAAAGCAAAAAAGACTCCTGACATCATCAGTCCGTAAATCCACACAATCAGCCCGATGCAGCCATCCTGGATCAAACCATTACCAACGCCGCAACCAAAACCGAGAACAAAAGCAGCGTAGGTTAGATGCCGTTTGACGGTCCTTGTGGACACGCCACGAGCGGGCAAGGTGAGCTCGTCAATTGAGTTGGCAATCAAGGCCAAGGGTACACTGACCACCCCGTTGACCCAGAAGGGAAAATACCAGCCAAAGGCTGATAGGGGGAAGAATCTGCCTCCCACCCACGTGCTGCGAGCCCAGAGCTCGAGAAGGGCAAAATCAACCCAGCCGAGAGTGATCAAAACCAAAATCTTCAACATTTTTTTATCTTTCATAAGGAGAACAATCTGGCAAAAATATACCACAGCTACATGAAATGTCAAAAAACTTATGGTATTGACTTTTATCCTGATCCGTCTATATTATATGTATCACCAACGGAAAAGTGTCCCTATAAGGTTTCGTCCTTATAGGGCCTTTTCTTTTTATATTCCAACTTATCTTTTAGGTCATTCATATACCGTAAATAGGGACCAAACTCTTTTAACTTTAGGAGTGCGGAAAATTTAAATTGATTAGGAATAATCAGAACTTTTAGCTTATTCTTACTGATAAGATGTTTTGCCAGACAATAAAAGTCCCCGTCGCCAGTAACAATGATTGCCTTATCATAATTAGTAAACTCAATCATGGCCTGAAGCACTAATTCTGCATCACAATTACCTTTTGTTTTTCCATCTTTATATACAAGAGTCGGCTTAAATATACAGATAAAACCTGCCTCTTGAAGCGCTTTATATAACTCGGTGTTACCTTCAACATATCCGATAAACAGATAAGCGGTCGCTATCGAATATTTTTCTTTCAAATAAACTCTGAATCTTCTAAAATCTAAAGACCACCCCAAAGACCGTATGCTCAAATTTAAATTTTGGCTATCTATAAATGCGTAATTGTTTCCTCCTTTTTCCATGCGAGTAGTATATCAAAGTTTTAACCAAAAACACCCATGTATTCAAGGGCGTTCTTTGTAAGTCTATGTACTGGTGCCGAGGGGCGGACTCGAACCGCCGACCCCATCCTCTTCAGGGACATGCTCTACCAACTGAGCTACCTCGGCATT
>JAQTMP010000038.1 GCA_028714275.1 Candidatus Paceibacterota bacterium | reverse complement strand
ATATTCAAGTTGATATTGAGCTCTCTTTTAAGGATTCTATTTTTGGAACAGAGCGTACTATCAATCTCAACAAGACAAGCGCCTGTGAACATTGCAAGGGCAATGGAGCCGAACCAGGGACTGATCTAAGAACCTGTGCGACTTGCTCCGGTAAGGGCCAGCTCAATGAAACTCGCCGCTCTATCCTAGGCAGCTTTTCAACTACTCGTATATGTGATGAATGTCATGGTACTGGCAAGGTTCCAAAACAAAAATGCAGAGAATGTCACGGCTACGGTGTCCAGAAAAAACAAAAAACATTGACTTTTACATTGCCGCCAGGTATTGAAACGGGACAGATGGTGCGTTTGACAGGCCAGGGTGAAGCCGTGATGGGTGGTGATCCCGGAGATCTTTACGTAAAGGTGCATGTAAAGCAAGATAAAAGGTTTGTTAAACAAAACCTAAATTTACGCACCTCACTTGATGTAAAACTTTCTGATGCCTTGCTTGGAGCTGAAGTTGGTATAGATACTTTGGATGGATTGCTGCAGGTGACCATACCGGCAGGAGTCACTTTTGGCGAAACTTTGCGAATAAAGGGTAAGGGTGTGCCATATCCTGGAAATAAAATGGGGGCGACACATAATACAGGTCAACGAGGAGACCTTCTGATTGATCTCAATATTATTCTTCCAAAAAAACTTTCCAAAGCCGCTAAAAAAACTATTGAGGATTTACGTTCGGAGGGTGTATAATATCCGCATGAATATTAAATCAATTTTTGTCTCATCTATCATTGCCTTTTATCCTTCGGTTATCTTATTCTTGAAAAGTCCTTGGTTTGATACAAGTGGATGGGCGTCCAAATTGGTTTTCTTTATTGTAATTTTTGTTTTGGTTTATCTAGCTATTAGCCGAGTGACCTATGCAGAGAAAAGTTACTCCATCATCAAGCATCTTTTTGAGATAGTGGTCCTTGGCATCGGAGTTTTGTCAGCCTTGGTGGCCCTCCTTGAATACATTCTCCCAACCAAAGGCATTTCTGTTGTCGGCTTAGCGACCAAAGCTGGTCTACCTCTTGGCTATCTTTTTTTTACTCTGCTTATTATCCCTCTTGCGTCACTTTTGGTGGCCATCCGTAGATAATCTAGATTTTTTCCATAAATCTGGTACACTAGAACTACCTATGTCAGTCATGACTCCAGGTGCAGCACACGTGACAGCTCAGCCTCAGGTAAATATCTCTAAGGCTACTTTTGTCGCCCCAGCATCTACTGTCAAATCTCTCCCGCATAATTTTTCCTTCAAGAATCTCTACATAAAATTCAACCAGTATTTTAGTTTTCTTTTGGTCTACCCCATTTTCAGTCTTTTTTTCAAGGTAAAAATCAGTGGCAGGGAAAACCTAGCCGGGGTCAATGCACCCCTGATCATTGCCGCCAATCATATCGGCTGGTATGACAGTTTTCTTTTCCGAATGCTGGTCTCGGGGCATAGTCGCCTCCTGCCTTTACGTTTTATGGGTACCAAAATCTTTTTGCATTTCGGCCTCAATTTTTTCTATTCAATAGGTATCATACCGCTGGCCTATAAAATCTTCGGGGTGTTTGATGTAGTACGAGGGGAGGGTCTAGAAAAAGCCCTTGTCACCCCCAAGCAGATCCTAGCTGAGAATGGAGTCGTGGCTATCTATCCCGAAGGTAAAATGGTCTTAAAAGGCGGTATAGCGCCGTTTAAACGTGGTGTCTCGGCTCTTTCACTCCAGACTGGCGTGCCTGTCCTGCCAGTCGCTTTTCGTTATCATTTGCCTCAAGACTTATTGGCTCATGGTGGTGTCAAAGCTATCCGTGGACGCCTCTCAATCAAAGTTGGCAAACTGACTAAAATTCCAGCAAATCTTTCTTATGAAGAAGGCGCTTCATATCTGCAAAAAATTATCGAAAAGTTGAATGAAGAAGCGGGGAGCTAAATAAGGAAATATAGATTCTCGTGCCACTTTCTGCTATCATTACTCCATGTCTAATACCCCCAAAAAAATCCTCCTCTCCGGTGTCAAACCAACCGGCCGGCCCCATATTGGCAATTATTTCGGTGCCATGAAGCAGTTTGTAGACTTGCAAGGAGACTATGATAGCTATATTTTTATTGCCGACCTTCATGCCTTGACTACAGTGCAAAATGGCCTCGAGATGAAGCAGGCTATCCTTGACGTCGCTCTTGACTATCTAGCCATTGGTCTTGACCCGGAGAGAATAACTTTATTTAAGCAATCTGATGTACCTCAAGTGACTGAGCTTGGTTGGATTTTCAACTGCCTGACCACTATGCCATACCTTATGCGAGCCCACGCTTTCAAGGATGCCGAGGCTAAAAACAAGGAAATAAATGTGGGACTTTTTGACTACCCACTTTTGATGGCTGCTGATATTTTGCTTCCAGACGCCGATGTCGTACCTGTTGGGCAGGATCAAAAACAGCATGTCGAGATTGCACGCGATACGGCTGAAAAATTTAATCGAATTTTTGGCCAAGAAACTTTCAAAAATCCCGAAGCCCTTATTCTTAGTGATGTAGCTGTTGTTCCCGGCATAGATGGTCAGAAGATGAGCAAAAGTCACCACAACACTATTCCGCTTTTTGCAAGCGATGAAGAAATCACTAAGCTGGTCATGGGTATCGTGACTGATTCGTCTGGGGGTGAGCCGGTCAATGTTCGGGCTATTCATTCACTCCTACGCGACTCCGCTTACCTAGACTCACTCTATACAGAAAAAAAAGGTAAATATAAGGAGCTTAAAGAGGCTTTGGCGGCTGATTTAATAGCTTTTATTACACCCCTTCGTAATAAAAGGGAGGCTCTCGCGTCTAATATGGGCAGAGTCATAGACATTCTTCATAAAGGTGGTGAAAAAGCTTGCGCTCGTGCTGAAGCAAAAATGCTCAAAGTGCGGCAAGCGATTGGGGTGGGTATCTATGGTAAGGCTTAACTTTTTTAACTTTAATGCACTAAACATGCTTATTTTTTTCTCAAAATTATACTAAGATTTGACCTCAAATCGTCTCATACCTATGAATAGGATTTTTTTCTATTCATCACAGGTAAAAAGAGCAGGAAATCAAGAACCAAAACAGAAAATCAAACCAAACAAAAGAATAAATCTATGAATAGAACATTACACACACTGAAACGTGCCGTGCGCACCACATTGCGTGCTTTTGCTATGGCGTACAAAATTGCGCCAATTCGCACTCTCACTATTGGCACACTGACAATTCTTGTTGCACTTGTTCCATTGCTCCAAGCGAGTATCATGGGCCGACTGATTAACAAGCTCGTCGATACCGTCAAGACGCATAGTCCGCTCGAAACAGCTGTAGGTCTCGTGGTGCTCTATGCATCCATTTGGGCCCTTTCGCTCTTTCTATCGGCCATTCGTCTGTATGTGGACAAAGCGTGGAGTTTGGAGCTCGAGCATGGTCTCGATCTTATTACGTTGCGCAAGCGTACAGAAATCGATCTCGGTCATTATGAAAAGGCTGACTTCCAAGATCTTCTTCACCGTGCATTCAATCGAGGTATCTGGCCAATGTTTGAGCTTGCGGAAACACAATTCGCAAATATTTCAAACATCGTCATGATCGTCTTGACTTCGTCCTTTGCCCTGACTTTTAGTCCGGTGGTCTACATCACTGTACTCGTCACATCTATTCCTCGATTTATTATTGAGCTACGATATGGCAACAAAGTATGGAGTCTCTGGGCAGAACACGGTCCCCGTCAAAGAAAATACCAACATCTCCGTACGCACTTTCTCAGCAGAGTGGGAGTGGTACAGACAAAAATGCTTCAAGCGGAAAAGAGTTTGCTTGGAATGGTAGAAGGGGTGCTGAGTTCGTTTAAAAATGATCAGCTCCTCGTCGATCGCCGACGTCTTTTTTACACCATTGGTGCAGGGGCAATTGCTGCAATGGGATATGGCTTTGGACTCTATGTCATCGTCAAAGATGTGTGGAGTGGTCTCATCGCTCTCGGTACGATGACCTTCTTGGTCAGTGCTTTGGGTCAGATGGTGGGATCTATTTCGAGCCTTCTCAATGACGTTGCTCGTCAAAACGAAAAGCGTCACTATGCAGAAGACATGTTTGAAGTCCTCGACACCAAGCCATTTATCAAGCGCTCCCAACATCCTCACAAACTCAATATTGGTACCCCACCAACAATCGAGTTTCGTGATGTATGGTTTCGTTATGAAAATAAAACTGCGAAGACTAAGGTGGAAAACGGGGTAGGCCTAGTATTCAATGAAGATCCTTACACCCTCAAAGGAGTAAACCTCATTATCAACCCTGGAGAAAGCATTGCCCTTGTGGGTGACAATGGTGCAGGCAAGACTACCATGGTCAAACTTCTCTCTCGAATATACGACCCAAGCAAGGGTGACATCTTTGTAAATGGTGTCAATCTCAAGGAAATAGATGTCGATGAATGGAATTCGTATCTTTCAGTCTTTTTACAGGACTGGGTGGGCTACGATTTCTTGGTAGGTGAATCCATTGCAATGGGTAGAAGTATCGAAGCTGTTTCAGAGGAAAAAGCTCGACGCTCAGCTCAAATTGCAGAAGCCCATTCATTTATTGATGTCTGGCCAGGAAAATATAGCACTCAGCTGGGAACAGAGTTTGGGGGTGAAGAACCGTCAAAAGGGCAACAGCAAAAAATTGCATTGGCCCGTGCGCTGTATCGAGAAGGTCTCGTGCTCGTACTCGATGAACCAACTGCCTCGGTGGATGGATCGTCAGAAGCACGTATCTTTGAGAAGCTTGGGGAAGTGGCGGGTAAACGCACCCTCATTCTCATTAGTCATCGCTTCAATACCGTACGTGGCGTCGATAAAATCATCGTCCTCAGTAACGGTGTGGTGGCTGAAGAAGGGGATCACGAAACCCTGATTGCCCAGGATGGTCTCTATGCCAAGCTTTTTAACGAGCAGGCAAAAGGATATCGAGATGTCGCTGAGGAGGCAGAGACTAGTCATGAGCTAGGCGAAGTCGAGAAGGTGGCAGGGTAGCTTTGATCAGCATTCCAAAAATTAATCAAAAAACAAAAGCCTCTGGTGTTTCCTACACCAGAGGCTTCTTATAGTGAAAAAACTCTTCAACTCTGTTACAATAGCGTTTATATGCAATCCGACACAAAAACTAAACGCACGTACATAAAGGACCTCAAAGACTGCCTTGGCACCGAAGTTACTATTGCTGGCTGGGTTTCAACCCGCCGTGACCAAGGAAAGCTTATTTTCCTTGATTTTCGGGACAAAACTGGCTATGTCCAGGGGGTTATTTTACCCAATGCGGTTGGAGCCCATTCTGTTGGTACCCAATTAAGATCTGAGTGGGTAGTAGAAGTTCAGGGTAAAGTCAATGCTCGACCAGAACGCAACATACAGAAGGAAAAGCAAAACGGTGAACTGGAGCTTGAAATTTTGTCCATAACAGTGTTAAACGAATCCGAGACTCCAATCTTTGATATTAGTCAGGGAACAGATACACGCGAAGTAGGTGAGGATGTCCGCCTTGCTTATCGCTATCTTGATCTCCGCAGTGACCGTCTTCAAAAAAATATCCGGGCTCGTCACAAAGTCGTTAAATTCGTGAGAGATTTTCTAGACTCTGAAGGGTTTATCGAAGTAGAAACCCCTATGCTCACAAAGTCCACCCCCGAAGGTGCGCGGGATTATGTTGTGCCTTCCAGATTAGAGCGAGGTCACTTTTATGCTCTTCCTCAATCTCCTCAGCAATACAAACAACTCCTTATGACTGGGGGCATTGAAAAATATTTTCAGATAGCCCGGTGTATGCGTGATGAAGATACTCGTGGCGATCGTCAACCGGAGTTTACCCAGCTTGACCTGGAAATGAGTTTTGCAATTCAGGGGGATGTTATGGACTTAAATGAAAGACTGCTGGTTGAAATTGTTACAAAACTTTATCCCGAAAAACGTATCCAGCAGGTCCCTTTTCCCCGTATTTCATACAAGGAGGCCTTAGCTAAATACAATAGTGATAGACCAGACATGAGGGACGACAAAAATGATCCGGGTCTGCTTGCGTTCTGCTGGGTGGTGGACTTTCCATTTTTTGAAAAAACGGACAAGGGCCAAAATGGGAGTCCCTGGACATTCACCCACAATCCATTTTCTAGAGCAAAACCTGAACATGAGAATTGGCTGATGAAAAATGAAAAGATCGGTGAAATTTTAACAAGCCAGTATGATATTGTCCTCAATGGTTTTGAAATAGGCGGAGGAAGTATTCGGAATCATGACCCAGAGAAGCTCCTCAAGGTTTTTGATATCATGGGGTACAGCAAAGAAAGTGTAGAAGAAAACTTTGGCCACATGTTAAAAGCTTTCCGCCTTGGCACGCCTCCGCACGGCGGAATCGCTTGGGGATTTGACCGCTTAATGATGCTGCTGCAAAATGAGCCGAACATTCGGGAGGTTATTGCCTTTCCAAAGACTGGTGAGGGTCGAGATCTCATGATGAATAGCCCTGCAGAAATTTCCTCAGAACAGCTATTGGAGTTGGGGATTACAATAAAAAAACCCGAGGTTAAATAAATTTAGATTAGAGAAAATTGAATTAAGGAAAAGCCTGCTCGTCACTTTCCGAGCAGGCTTTTTGTTTTGTAGATTTTTGTCGTACTAGAGCGTACATTAGGTCGCTCCAGGGCCTCGGTAGGGGATGCGGGCTAGGAAGTAGTTTGAATACCGTTCATTCCCGGTTACTTCCTGGATGCCTGCAGTGGTAAAGAAATCGGGGAGGGCAACCTCCTGCTGCTCCTCTGTCAGCTCAATCTCCAGTTCGTAAAGTCCCGAGCAATCGCCCAAGAACTCGTCGTACTCGAAGTATTGATTTTGCCAGATGAAACACCAGCGATTTTTTTCAATAACGAACAATTTTTGATCTCGTTTTTTGAAAAACTGCTCGTATTCATCCTCGGTGATCAATTTTTCCTTTTCAATTACCACCCCATGCTTGACTGGGATTTTTTCCGTCAGGAAATACGCAGTGTGGTCGCGATGAACTCTTTTTCGTATCCGCTGGAGATGTTCCGACCCATCATGCGGCAAATAGAATTGAGTGATTACGACCATCTCAGCTGTCGGGACAAAATCCTTGACATTGACAGCCGCTGTCACGAGATACTTTCTTTCGATTTCCAGTGGGACAGGATGACCAACGATCCGACAAATCGCACCGAAGGCGTCGCGAATTTTCTTATCAAAAGCCTCAGATCCATTGGGAAGGAGCATCGGATTCTTGATAATACTGAGATGCGTCACCCCACTCGACGCTTCCTGAGTCGTTT
>JAQTMP010000037.1 GCA_028714275.1 Candidatus Paceibacterota bacterium | reverse complement strand
ACGGATAAAATGGCTAAAGATTTGTTGGATTTTATTGTGGCACATAGATCAGAGAATAGAGCCACTCTCGTTGGTTTTTCGGGTGTTCTTGGCTCAGGCAAGACTACTTTTTCTCAGGTTATTGCTCGAGAATTGGGGGTAGTGGACCAGGTGACTAGTCCCACTTTTGTAATCGAAAAAAAATATCAGATCTTAAATCCAAAGTTTTCCACACACTACTCACAGCTTATCCACATAGATGCTTATAGGCTGGAGGGAGGAGCTGAGCTTTCAAAGCTGGGTTTTGCAGATATTCTGGCCGATCTGAAGAATCTGATCATCCTAGAATGGCCTGAAAAAGTGGCGGATATTTTGCCGAAGGATATGATAGAGGTAAAGTTTGAGTGGCTGGACGATCAGATCCGAGCCATAACTTTTTAATATGACTAAAGAAAACAAAAAGAAAAAAAGTGATGTCAATAAAAAAGGCACACTAGTGCTGCTCGACAGTCACGCTATTTTGCATCGGGCATACCATGCTTTGCCGGATTTTGCTTCTAGTAAAGGCGAGCCGACGGGAGCGCTGTATGGTTTATCCATGTTGCTTTTAAAAATTATTGGCGACCTCAAACCAGAGTATATTTTTGCTTGCTATGATTTACCAAGCCCTACTTATCGTCACCAAGCGTATGACGGCTACAAGTCAGGCCGAAAAAAAAGTGATCCGGCCCTGGTGGAGCAAATCATCAAATCCCAAAAAGTTTTTGAGGCTTTTAACATACCAGTGTATTCAAAAGAGGGTTTTGAGGCTGACGACATGCTAGGCACAATTGTGGAAAAAACTTTTAAGGAAAAAAAACTGGCAGAAGCCATAGGAAAAGTTTTTATTGCTTCTGGAGACATGGACACCCTGCAGCTTATTTCAGATAAAAAAGTGCAGGTTTATACGCTCAAAAAAGGGATCAAGGATACAATCATTTATGATGAAGAGGGGGTGAAGGCTCGCTTTGGTTTTGGTCCGGAGCTCCTACCTGATTTTAAAGGCCTGCGGGGCGACCCTTCGGATAATATTATAGGCATAGCGGGAATCGGAGAAAAAACAGCCACCACTCTCATCACCACTTTTGGAAGCATAGAAGAAATATATAAAGTTCTAAAGAAAGATAAAGAAAAAATAAAAAAAGCAGGGATTACAGACCGAATTATTAGTTTGCTCGAAGCAGGAGAGGAGGAGGCTTTGTTTAGCAAGATGCTGGCCACTATTCGTCGGGATGCACCTATAGATGTGGGGGTGCCTAAAAAAAGATGGATTGATGGAGTGGAGAAAGAAAAAGTCACGGCCCTTTTTAAGGAGTTAGAGTTTCGCTCTTTGGGTGAGCGTTTCAACCAAGTGTGCAAGGTCATGAATGGAAAAAATCAGCCTGAAAATATTGAGGAGAGTAAGTCTTCAAAGCCAAAAGAGAATGAAGAAAAGAGCAACAACCTGGATCAAGACAAGCTTAAAGAAACAGCAGTAGCCCTCTGGATTATTGACTCAAATATTACCAATCCAAAACTTGAAGATATTTTAAATTACGCAGGGACGGAGGACTTTGAAAAAGCCCGCGAGTATATTTTTGGTGAATTAAAAAAACGCGGCGAAGAAAAAATATTTGAAAATATAGAAAAACCTTTGATGCCCATCGTAGAAAAAATGCACACCCACGGCATAAAAGTTGATACAGGCTATCTACAAAAACTTTCAAAAGAATATCACAAAGAATTGGAAATCCTCGAGAAAAAAATTTGGGAAGCGGCGGACCAAGAATTTAATATTAATTCGCCCAAACAGCTCGGTGAGATTTTGTTCCAAAAAATGGGTTTAAAATTGGCCCGTCAGAAAAAAACAGCCGGCGGAGCTATGTCTACCAAAGAATCAGAACTGGAAAAAATGCGCGAACTCCATCCAATCATTGGGCATGTCTTGAACTATCGTGAACTCCAGAAACTTTTATCTACATATATAGACACTATTCCGTCGCTGGTGTCTGAAGACGGTCGTTTACACGCCAGATTTTTGCAAGCCGGGAGTACGACAGGACGCATGGCCTCACAGGATCCAAATTTGCAGAATATTCCCATCAAGACAGAGCTGGGACGAAATATTCGTCACGCTTTTGTGGCCGAAAAAGGTTTTTCTTTGTGTGCTTTTGATTATTCTCAGATCGAGCTTCGGATAGCGGCTTTCCTTTCCGGAGATAAAAAATTGATGGAGGTGTTTACCAAAGGGGAAGACGTCCACACTTCAGTGGCCGCGCAAGTTTTTGAGGTTGAGCCTGCTAAGGTGACAAAAGAAATGCGTCGCAAAGCCAAAGTGATCAACTTCGGCATTTTGTATGGTATGGGGGTCAATGCACTCAAAATCAATCTTGGGAGTACTCGGGAAGAAGCTCAGCAATTTTATGAAAAGTATTTTCAGACATTTTCTGGGTTGGCGAATTATTTGGACAGGGTCAAAGCGGAGGCGGCGCGGCAAGGCTACACAGAGACCTTTTTTGGGCGCAAACGTTGGTTTGAGGGGATTAAGTCCAAGTTGCCGTTTATCCGCGCCGCCGCCGAACGCATGGCCATCAATGCTCCAATCCAAGGCACCGAAGCAGATATTGTAAAATTGGCTATGATAGAGACAGATAAATATCTTGTCAAAGCAGGCTATGAAGATCGAGCTCGGCTCCTGCTCCAAGTGCATGATGAGCTAGTGTACGAGATAGAGGAGGATCTGATAAAGGAACTTTCAGGCAAGATTAAAGAAATCATGAGTAATATCATGTCTTTAAAGGATACCAAGAGTGTGCCCATCGTCGTCAATGTAGCCGTGGGTAAGAATTGGGGAGAGATGGAGGGGTAAAAAGGTAAAACATAAAAGTGAAATTAGTAAAAATACAAAACAAATGCTGCACGTAGTAAAAGGATCATCACCCCAAGGAATAAAAAAAGCCCATGACATCGTGGCTGCCCTACAAAAAAAGCGTCCGGAAGCGGAAGTTTTTACTTTTTCAGAACTATCTTGGTCAGCCGATAAGTTTTCTAGTCTGCTTTCTGCTCAAGGTCTATTTGAATCAAAATATATTGTTTTACTCGACCGGGTTTTAAGTGCAGAGGGAGCTCAAGGGGCAGTTTTTGAAAACCTCAAAATGCTGGCTGAGGCTGAACATGCTTTTGTTTTATATGAAGAAAAAATCCTCGCAGCTGAGCTGAAAAAACTTGAAAAGCATGCTTTTAAAGTGTATGAAATTTCCGCTCCAGTTTTGTCTGAAAAAAAAGAGCAGTTCAATTTATTTGGTCTGACAGATGCTTTAGGGGCCCGAGATAAAAAGAAAGCTTGGATTTTATTTAACGAAGCCCTTCATCGAGAGATTGCAGCCGAAGAAATTCACGGGGTGATCTGGTGGCAGATCAAATCTATTCTTTTGGCTAGTGGAGCAAAATCAGCTGCTGAGACGGGCCTTAATCCTTTTGTGTATAAAAAAGCGAAGCAGTATGCGGGTAATTTTTCAACCCGCGAGCTCACAACTATTTCTGAAAAACTCGTGGATATGTATCACCAGGCTCACAGAGGGGAAGCGGATTTTTTGGTGGAGTTGGAGAGGTTTGTGTTGGAAATATAAATGGATCTATCTCATTCCTACAGCGAGCCAAGCAGTTGGCTCGCTCCGTTCAGAGGTAAAAATAAAATAGGGCACTTATATATAAGTGCCCTATTTTATTTTCATGTCCGCCCGGTAGGAATCGAACCTACGACCATCTCCTTAAAAGGGAGCCGCTCTACCGACTGAGCTACGGGCGGAAATTGTTTGCTATCTCTCAGTTTGTAATTAATAGCAGATAGTTTGAAAATATACCAGAAAAAGCCAAAAAGTCCAAGGTCTTTAGGTTTTGAAAGACACCCCTTTAATTTTAGAGTGGCAAGTCAAGAGCGGGCAAACCAGCACCATTGATAAGTAAAAAAAGAGCGATAATCAAAAGAAGCGCATAGACAGCGGTAGGCGTGGCCGAAGGAAGAGTTTTTTTGTGACTGACAATCAAAGAAACTATAAATATAACTACAGCCAGCAAAGCCGCAATCTGAGTATAAAGGCCGATAATAATAAAGATCCCAATTATTATTTCCAAGGCACCGAAAGCTATCACATACCAGCGTGCGGGCTTGAAACCATAAGTTTCAAAAAATGAGACGTAAGAAGCCTGGTTTTTGTCCAACTTGTTTTTGGCAAATTTCAAAATAAAAAAGCCAAGAGCCAGACGCAAAATAAGAGGGGCAAAAACAGCGTAGGAAAGCAGAGCTGGAAAGATGTTGACGATTTTCATGTAAAAAGTATAGCACTTATATAAACCTTGGCTAGCGCGAATTGTCAGGGTAGTATGGGGACATGGTTTTCCTAATTCTTCACAACATTCGCAGCACCCACAATGTCGGGTCTATTTTTAGAACAGCCGATGCGGCGGGCGTCTCAAAAATATTTTTAACGGGTTATACACCCACGCCTGTAGATAAGTTTGGCCGAGAAAGAAAAGACATTGCCAAGACAGCCCTAGGGGCAGAAAAAAATATTCCTTGGGTATATGCCAAAACTCCGACAAGCCTCATTAAAAACTTAAAAAAAGAAAGGGTGAAGCTTATAGCCATAGAGCAACATGTTCGAGCTGTGGATTATAAAAAAGTAAAATTAACTGAAAATAAAAAAGGGGAGAGGCGCGGAACGGCCTTTTTGGTCGGAAATGAAGTAAAGGGTATGTCGAAGCAACTTTTGGCTCAATGTGACGTGGTAGCTGAAATACCCATGAAAGGCAAAAAAGAATCTCTAAATGTCAGCGTTTCTTTTGGGATTGCTTTGTTTAGGATTTTAAATATTTAAATTTTCTTATCGATTTTTTTATCACGCTTACTTTTGGCAAACGGGGCAAAAATGAGCTGAACGCTGGCCTATTACTTTTCTTTGGATAGTCCCAGGGCATCTTTTTCGTAAACACGGTAGATTTTTGCGTCTATAGACATTGTGGTGGTTTTGAAAATCACCTCGTTCGCCGAGAGGGTTGCGATAGTCACTCATTGAGTCGCCTCCAAAATCAATCCCTTTGGCCAAAAGTTTTTTGATCCATTTTAATATTTCCCGAAAATCTGTTTCAGAAAGAGTAGAGATTCTACGCTCTGGGTGAATACGAGCAGCCCACAAAATCTCATCCGAATAAATATTGCCGATCCCTGCCACTACGTTGTGGTCCATTAAAACAGTTTTGATTTTTCCCTTTGGCCGCAGGAGCAGCCTAGCGCGCAAAGTTTGCCAAGTGAAAGTTTTTTCCAGAGGTTCCGGCCCTACCTTTTCAAAAGTTTTTTTGAGGGTCGCAGGATCGGGGATGAGTGAAACACTGGCAAATTTACGCATATCCGAAAAAGCCATGTGTTTGCCGTCAGACAGACTAAAAACAAGATGCACAAAACGGCTGAAAGGCCCAGCAAAGAGGCCATTTTTATCCTTTGGGCTCCAGCTGTTTTTCTTTTTATCAAAAATATATTGACTGTATAAAAGGTGCCCGGTCATCTTCATATGGATCAAGATTGTCTGGCCATCTTCCAAGTCCAAGAGGACATTTTTAGCCCGACGGTGGACTCGCAGGATTTTTTTACCCGAAACTTCTTTACGAAACCTTGAGAAGTATTTTGGGTCCTTTATGTTTGGTCGACCTGTGTGGTAAGTGCTTTTATAATCCGTCCACACATCCAAAATACGTTTGTTTTTGACAAACTTATCAAGCATGGTGGCAGTGGTGTGGACTTCGGGAAGTTCTGGCATGATCTGGTTTTTATTTTAGTTTACTTACTCAAAATTTTTAGAGCGGCTTTGACGCGATCGCTAGTAGAATGACCTTTTGATCCGCCCTCTGTTTTGATAGGAATATTTTTTAGAGCTTCACGAGCCGCTTTGTGATCAAAGCCTAGAGATTTGAGAGCTTCTAGGGCGTCGACTTCTTCATGAAGAGTGATGTCACCGGCCTCATCGTTTCCTTCCAGCCCAAATTTACCTTTGAGTTCGAGTACAATTTTGTCTGCATTCTTTTTCCCGATGCCGGAAACTTTGGTTAAATGTGAAGTATCGCCAGAAGAAACGGCTTTTTTCAAAGCGGAAACAGTGGCTACATTTAAAATACCAAGAGCTGACTTTGGTCCGATGCCAGAAATAGAAATCAAAAGTTCAAAAAAATCCAAAGCTTCCTTTTCTAAAAATCCGTATAGATCGAGGGCGTCTTCACGGACGACAAGGTGGGTCCAGATTGTCACCGGACCTTTTTGGCTCTGCAGAGCCGCTTTTTCGAGTGTTTCAAAAGTCCCATGTACTTTATAACCCACTCCTCCAACGTTCAAAACGGCAAATTTTTCGTTGTGATAAGAGACTGTGCCTGTAAGCTGAGAAATCATGGCTGTATTGTAGCAAACCAGCCAAACCCTTGCATCTAGCTGACCAAACGTTGCATCTACAGTCTTCTTGTGTTATTCTCTCGCTACATATGCCAATCACATCATCCGCCAAAAAAGCTCTTAGAGGTTCAGCTAAAAAGCGTGTTTTCAACATGCGTAGCAAGAAAAATATAGACACTGTCACTAAGGAAATCAAAAAGCTCGTTATCGCTGGCAAGGCAAAAGAAGCCCAGGCCAAGCTTTCCTTGGCTTACAAAGCTATCGACAAAGCAGCCAAGACCAACTTTATCAAGAAAAATACAGCCGCTCGCAAAAAATCTCGTCTCTCTGCTTTTATCAAGAAAGCAA
Source organism: Candidatus Paceibacterota bacterium (assembly GCA_028714275.1). Lineage (NCBI taxonomy): Bacteria > Bacillati > Minisyncoccota > Minisyncoccota bacterium. The sequence continues at coordinate 990 of JAQTMP010000037.1, read as the reverse complement.
AATAAATAAAAAAGCTTCTCTTCTCAAGTATGCCGAAACTGCTCGGTTACTTGTGCATACGCGTCTAGTATATTTCAACCAGTTTTATAATTTTAAGTATGGTACAGTCCGAATCAAAGCCCAGACCACTAGATGGGGGAGCTGCTCGAGTAAAGGAAATCTAAATTTTAATTATAGAATAGTTCTCCTGCCAGCACATTTGGCAGACTATATTGTGGTGCATGAGCTTTGTCATCTGGGGCAGTTCAACCATTCTCAAAAATTTTGGGATTTGGTAGCCAATACTTTGCCGAATTTCAAGCTGCTCAGAAATGAGCTTAAAATGTTATACTCCTCCCATGACTCAGGCCACCGCGTTGGATATTTTAAAACTAGGACATAGTGTGTATTTGACTGGGGCGGCGGGAAGCGGCAAGACCTATGTGCTCAATAAATACATTCAATATTTGCGAGAGAACGGTATCGATGTTGGGGTGACGGCTTCGACCGGGATCGCCGCGACTCACATGGGCGGGGTGACGATTCATTCTTGGGTAGGGATTGGGATAAGAGATAAAATCACTCCTCAAGATATCGAAGCTATGCGGGAAAAGAAATATTTATGGAGTCGGTTTGAAAGAGTGAAAGTGTTGATCATTGATGAAGTCTCGATGCTCCATCATTTCCGTCTTGACCTGGTAGATCAGGTTTTAAAAATTTTCAAAGGAAATGAAGAGCCATTTGGAGGAGTGCAAGTGGTTTTGTGCGGAGATTTTTTTCAACTGCCGCCAATTGCCCGTCGAGGTGAGCCGCAAGCCCGTTTTATTTATCATTCAAAAGTCTGGCGCCAGGCCAAATTTAAAATTTGTTATTTAGAGGAAACTCACCGCCAAAGTGACGATATTTCACTTTCGGTGCTCAATGATATTCGCAATAATAATGTGTCTCAGGATACCCTTGATCACCTCAAGCCCTGTTTTAGTGTCGGCATGCTTAAAATAAATACGAGTG